>NZ_WKZF01000018.1:0-2861 GCF_009678325.1 Finegoldia sp. BIOML-A1 | reverse complement strand
TTTGCGACAATAAAGTACTACCTTTGTTGCTGACCAAACGGTAGCTGACCGATACGGGAGAGTTACCAAAATACAAGCCGCTGGAGTTAATTGACGGACATCCGACATCCCCAGCGGCTTTATTTTTGCCTATCTGCTTCGTCTAGGCATACCAGTACCTCTACTAAAAATGTACTTCAAAGATACTTATTTTCTACCGACTTGATAGTTTTTACCCCATATTCTTGGACATTTTTCCCCCATGAGGTTATCTTTGTAGGGTGAAAGAGAAACCCATAAACGGGGATAGATTGAATGCTGGGAAGCATAAACAATCGGGGTAAGGTTAGCGAACCTTGCCTTTCATCCCCCATTATAACTTTACATAGAGGAACTTTATCTATCCCCCCCCGCCCCCAAAGGGGGAGCGACCAAACGGCAGCTTCACTCAATGGAGTGTTACAGTTCATCAAAACCAAGTGATAACTGTCGTTTCTCTGCTTCTTCTTTCTTTTGGGCAGCTAAAGTCTTTTTCCGAACGTATGTTTTTGTAAATGAAACCCTATCCCCATTAAAGACAATCAACGGATTAATGAACCAATTATATTCGTTTGGACCTCTTGCTATGATTTCACTTTGTACGAGCTCTGCCAATCCTTTGTATATGGCTTTGTCTGATTTGTATTGGGTGTATTCTAAGCATTTTCGCCTATCGAAAATTATCATATCATTCTTAGGCTTCATGCAAGTTAGAATATACCCGAAAACCCGAATAGCTGATTGTGATAGATTGAAAAAAGCGGCAAAATTCGCAAGGTATAGTTTTGCAAATTGCTCTTCATCTACTTCTATTTGTCGGATAAACGAGGTTTTGAATACTTCTCCTGTATCTGTATCAGCAACAGCAACTACAGCTTTTTTATCACTTCCCGTACTACTTTTGTATTTCTTAACAACGTGATTTTCAATCCCTTCAATTGCTTGTTTCATAAAGGGGTTTTCTTCGTTTTTTTGAAAATCGGTTAATTTGAGTACTTTCTTATTTTCCATAAACATTCTATTTAGGCAAATTTGACTTTCTATATATCGGTGAAAAAGTATAATTTGATTTTCCACAAAGGAATATTTAAATTTCCATTTATACAATAAAAAAGCAAAATATATTTTCCTTTTTAATATCTAATAGGAAAGAGTGACTTTCTAATATGGAAAATCTGATTTTCCAATATGGAAAATACCCTATATTGAGTATCAACTACTTAACTTATTCTATTTCTTAAGTTCTTATTATACCCTAAAAACGGCATATAATCAACTACTTAAAAAATCATCGGTCGGGGAGCGCCCAGCGGCAAGGGGCGGGACCACCCGTCCCGACGAGCGCCCACACCATAAACTTTTTTTCGAATAAGCACACAACCGTTTTTCGAACCCTGCAAAATTTCTTCCGAACCCGAACGGCGTAACACTCCATTGAGTGAAGCTGCCGTTTGGTCGCTCCCCCTTTGGGGGCGGGGGGGGGTTACATACCCATGCCGAAACCTCTGCTTCTGGTGATTTGCTTGAGTAGGTCTTTCCCCTCTTCCATAGCTTTTGATATGTTTGGGAAATGATGCCTTAAAGCCTCCAGTTGTTCGGAATTGAACAAGTCTTTCATCTTACCAAGTTCTTTTTTCAATTCCTTGGTTTCGGTCTTTAGTTCTTGGTTCTCCGTTCTTAGTCGGTTACTGGTTGTCCTTGCATTGTCCATTTGCTGTCTATAATACTCCTTGTCGTTCTCGGCTTTGAATACCTTTGTGCCGTTTCGCTCTTTTTCAAGTATAGCCTTTCCCAGTCTATCGGATAGCTGTTCATTTTCCCCCTCTAAAGCCTTTATTTTGGCTTTTAAGGCATCTTTTTCCCTATCGTTAACCGTTTTCCCTATCAAGCCGTAAAACTTCTCTGAAGCCTTAGAAATGAGTTTTTGGACGTTTTTCTTTGTTTCAATGGAACGTAGTTCTTTCTGAAGCTGAAGAAGCTGGTTTTGCACGTCCTTGTGCTTGTCTAACGCACTGGATATATCGTTGGATAGTTCCTGAAGCTGTTCTTTCGCACATTCGGTCTTGTACTGCATAGCCGATAAGTGTTTGCGATCAGAAGAAACACCACGTTCCATGCCCAGTGCTTCAGATGCTATGGTTTGGAGTTCTGCCATGTCATCACGCGATAAACGCACACTCTTCCCGTTCGGCTGCGTCCAATCGAAAACTACATGGGCGTGAAGGTTAGGTGTCCATTGCTTTGCGTTCATGTATCCTTCGTCCTTGTGTATATGGATTTGAAACGCTTCAATACCGAAACGTTCCTTGCAGACCGCAGCGAATTGCTGGAGTTCCTGCATGGTGGTTTCTTGCTTGATTACTATTACCCCCTCCCGTATGGGTGCTGCTTTAGTCTGCATCTTCTGCCCAACCGTATCGAAATATCTCTGTTTCGCACTCTCCAGCCGATGGGAGATGCTATCTCCAACCCAGCTTTCATTCAAATGACTAAGTTCCGGACGAACATAGTCCAACTCTTTTTCCCTAAAGTTGTGAATCTCGCTCCCCGGCTTCACTGCTTGTACATGAATACTTGTTGCTCCCATAAGTTAACATTTTTGTGACAATCGATAACAGCCGGTGACAGCCGGCTGACAGGGGGTTAAGGGGGCTTGTCCCCTTACACACGTACCCTTTAGGGTGCTAGTGTGCTATCACCATACTGCATAGGTGCGAAGTTAGTGAATGTTTTGTAAATGCACAAATAAAGGGGAAAACATTTGGATTTGCGACAATAAAGTACTACCTTTGTTGCTGACCAAACGGTAGCTGACCGATACGGGAGAGTTACCAAAATACAAG
>NZ_WKZF01000017.1:0-3120 GCF_009678325.1 Finegoldia sp. BIOML-A1 | reverse complement strand
GAACATTGAAAATCGAATAACAGTATATATTTCCGGTCAAGAAACTAAGGGCGCAAGGCGGATGCCTTGGCACCAGGAGGCGACGAAGGACGTGACAAGCAACGAAAACCTCGAATAGGAGCAAATATCCAGTAACTCGGGGGAATCCGAATGGGGAAACCTACTAGACACACTCTAGTATCCATACGTAAATACATAGCGTATGGAGGCGAATGTTCTGAACTGAAACATCTAAGTAGGAACAAGAAAAGAAAGAAAACTCGATTCTCCAAGTAGCGGCGAGCGAACAGAGAACAGCCCATTAAAGTAAGCCTAAACTGATAGACAAATCTTATGGAAAGAAGAACCAAAGAAAGTAACAGTCTTGTAGTCGAAATCAGAATAGAGACACTTTAAGAAGAGTACCACGGAGCACGTGAAATTCTGTGGGAAGATAGGGGGACCACCCCCTAAGGCTAAATACTACCTGGTGACCGATAGCGAATAGTACCGTGAGGGAAAGGTGAAAAGAACCCCGGGAGGGGAGTGAAACAGAACCTGAAACCTTGCGCCTACAAGCAGACAGAGGAAGAAGACTTCTAATGTCGTACTTTTTGTAGAACGGGCCAGCGAGTTACGATACGTAGCAAGATTAAACATTTAAGATGTGAAGTCGCAGGGAAACCGAGTCTTAATAGGGCGAAAGTTATGTGTTGTAGACCCGAAACCGGGTGATCTATCCATGGGCAGAGTGAAGGTAAAGTAAAATTTACTGGAGGCTCGAACCGGGTAGCGTTTAAAAGCTATCGGATGACCTGTGGATAGGGGTGAAAAGCCAATCGAACTCGGATATAGCTGGTTCTCCTCGAAATAGCTTTAGGGCTAGCCTTGTTTTAGATTACAGGAGGTAGAGCACTGAATAGTCTAGGGGAAGTAATTCTACCGAAACTTATCAAACTCCGAATGCCTGAAAATCGATGAACAGGAGTCAGACCATGAGGGATAAGCTTCATAGTCAAAAGGGAAACAGCCCAGACCACCAGTTAAGGTCCCAAAATACAGATTAAGTGGGAAAGGATGTAATACTACTCAGACAACCAGGATGTTGGCTCAGAAGCAGCCATACATTTAAAGAGTGCGTAATAGCTCACTGGTCAAGTGGTAATGCGCCGAAGATGAACGGGGCTAAATCTGATACCGAAACTGTGGGATAGAAAAGCAATTATGCGAGAAGTATGGAGTGAAAGTGATTAGGAAATATATCAACTAGTAAAGTAAGAGAGAAAGACATAAATTAAAACTATTAAACGATACAATTTCTAAAAACACTTAACAACATACAACTGGCATAATAGCTTTTCTATCGGTAGAGGAGCGTTGTATATGAATAGAAGCAAAAAGCGAAAGCAATTGTGGATTATATACAAGTGAGAATGCTGGCATGAGTAGCGAAAAGGGATGTGAGAATCATCCCCGTCGAAAGCCCAAGGATTCCTGAGCAAGGCTCGTCCTCTCAGGGTAAGTCGGGACCTAAGGCGAGGCCGAAAGGCGTAGTCGATGGACAACAGGTAGAAATTCCTGTACTACAAGATTGTGATTGAGAGAAGTACTGACGCAGAAGGAAAAGTCGAGCGTGTGAATGGTAGAACACGTCCAAGTAACAAGCCAGAATATACAGGCAAATCCGTATATTCGCTAACGTAAGTTATCATGGGGAGCAGAAAGATGCGAAGCGACAGATTCAAACTGCCAAGAAAAGGTGCTATCGAATAATCTTGTACCCGTACCGCAAACCGACACAGGTAGGCAAGAAGAGAATTCTAAGACGCGCGGAAGAACCTTTGTTAAGGAACTCGGCAAAATAATCCCGTAAGTTAGCGAGAAGGGATGCCTAAGAAATTAGGTCGCAGAGAATAGGCCCAAGCGACTGTTTACCAAAAACACAAGTATCTGCTAAATCGAAAGATGAAGTATAGGTGCTGACACCTGCCCGGTGCTGGAAGGTCAAGGGGACTTGTTAGAGCAATCGAAGCAACGAACTTAAGCCCCAGTAAACGGCGGCCGTAACTATAACGGTCCTAAGGTAGCGAAATTCCTTGTCGGGTAAGTTCCGACCCGCACGAAAGGTGTAACGATTTGGGCGCTGTCTCAACAAAGGATCCGGTGAAATTGTAGTAGTCGTGAAGATGCGACTTACCCACGGTAGGACGGAAAGACCCCGTGGAGCTTTACTGCAGGTTGACATTGAATTTTGGGATTAAATGTACAGGATAGGTGGGAGACGAAGAAGCAAGCTCGCCAGAGTTTGCAGAGTCACTGTTGGGATACCACCCTTTTAATTCTAAAGTTCTAACTAGTTGCCATGAAACTGGTAATAGGACACTGTCAGTCGGGCAGTTTGACTGGGGCGGTCGCCTCCAAAAAAGTAACGGAGGCGTTCAAAGGTTCGCTCAGAATGGTTGGAAATCATTCAAAGAGTACAAAGGCAAAAGCGAGCTTAACTGCGAGACATACAGGTCGAGCAGAGACGAAAGTCGGACTTAGTGATCCGGTGGTACCGAGTGGAAGGGCCATCGCTCAACGGATAAAAGCTACCCCGGGGATAACAGGCTTATCTCCCCCAAGAGTCCACATCGACGGGGAGGTTTGGCACCTCGATGTCGGCTCGTCTCATCCTGGAGCTGGAGTAGGTTCCAAGGGTTGGGCTGTTCGCCCATTAAAGAGGCACGCGAGCTGGGTTCAGAACGTCGTGAGACAGTTCGGTCCCTATCCACCGTGGGCGTGAGAAATTTGAGAGGATCTGTCCTTAGTACGAGAGGACCGGGATGGACAGACCGCTGGTGTACGAGTTGTACTGCCAAGTGCACAGCTCGGTAGCTACGTCTGGGAAGGATAAGTGCTGAAGGCATCTAAGCACGAAACCAACCTCGAGATAAGATTTCTATGAGATTACTTGAAGAAAACAAGATAGATAGGTCAGAGGTGTAAAGATAGTAATATCAAAGCTAACTGATACTAATAAATCGAAAACTTGACTGGAAATATATACTGTTATTGATTGAGATGTAAAAAGTGAATAAGTATGGTGATAAAAGCAAGAGGGATACACCTGTACCCATGCCGAACACAGAAGTTAAGCCT
>NZ_WKZF01000016.1:0-4394 GCF_009678325.1 Finegoldia sp. BIOML-A1 | reverse complement strand
ACTACGACTTTTTGAATGCTATTTAACACATTACTACGACTTTTTGAATGTTATTTTCTCTTCCAAATACGACTTTTTGAATGTTATTTTGCATCATCTACGATTTCCATTTGCACAAGTCGTAATTACTTATTATATTTGCGCAACATACTAATAATCAATAAAGGATGAAGAAAATCATAGTTCATTTTAAGAAAGAAGAATTTGAAAGGGTAAAAAACGCAATTTCTATCCTCGCAAAATTTTCTGAAATATACGCTCCTCACATAGATAAAGCCAACAGTATTTTATCCTTTCGTGTAGATGATGAAAACGAAACAACAGAAGAACAACAGTGTAACAGTCGTCAATAAAGACCAAATACAAAGCTATATTATGACGACAGCCAAGTATGACTTTTCCGTTTATGAGAAGCGCATACTTTATAGAATTGTAGAAATGGCTCAAGGTGAACTCCAAGGAGTTAGGTTTGCAACTGATTGTAAAAAAATAGAACACACACTTTTTGATACCGTTCACATCACAATGCCTATTGCTTCATTGCTAAATGGAGAAAGTGATGAAAACTACACACGTGTAAAACAAGCACTGTTATCTCTACAAAAGAAAATCTTTACCTATGAGGATGAAAAAGAATGGATAAGCATTTCTATTATTGCATTGCCAAAGATAAAGAAGCGTTCATCTGTTGTATCATTCCAAATAGACTCACACATATGGGACTGCTGCTTAGATTTTTCAAAAGGGTTTCGCAAATACGAATTAGCCACTGCGATGAAGTTTAAGAGTGTATATTCTATGCGGTTCTACGAACTTTTAAGCGGTCAGAAAACAAAACTAATCTATCCACTTGAACAGCTCAAAGAAATGTTTAAAGTACAAGATAAATACGCAAAGACAAACGATTTTGTCCGGAAAGTAATTGAACCTGCAAAAAATGAGCTGGACGAACTAAGTCCTTATACATTCGAATGGTCCGCAAACAAGGAGGGGAAAAAAATTGTAAGTTTCAACTTCTATCCAATATTCAAGCCAGAGCATCGTGATGCAGAGCTATACAAAAAAGAGCTACAAAAGCAAACCGGGCTTTCATGGGATTTAGGTAGGCAAGTGATAAGTTACTTAAAAACATCTTTGGAGTTCTCCGATAAAGAAATCAAAAACAACCGGGATTTATTTGTAACAGCACAAATGGAACTTCCAGACATCATGACAGAACTCGCCATACTTAGAGGAAAATCAAGGACAAAAACAAATCCAAAAGGGTGGATTATAAACGCCCTTAAAGGGAAAATCAAGGATAAGTGACAAGATTACCCCGGTATATTTCAGCCGGGGTAATCTTGTCAAATCAGAGGAACGATTTCCATTTCTACACCAAGCTCTTTCATCTGCCGCTGTATTTCCTCGCTGCTTAGTTTCTCTTTCGCCAGTACAAGCCCATGAAAGGCGTCCCAGCCTGCCGGCTTCGAAACGATACTACCGTTTAGGACAGCATGGGTGATTTCGCCGCCGGACTTCGCACCCTTGTTCAGTATGAAGAAGAACCGGGGTTCTTCGTGTTCCGTTGTTCCCATAATTCGTAAAGTTAGAGTTTATTTGTTTCCCTTTTGTTCCCTTGCCTGCTCTTGGAAGTATTCATAATACTGCTTGTAGTTGTCCCGGTCTTTGGCTGCATCCGTCCAAAGATAGCACATGAAACAAGCGAACAATAGGGAGATAACAGCACAAAGGATTGAGTAGAACGAAATCCGTTTGTCCACATAACCGCCGTTTTTCATTCTGTACCCCTGCCGTTCAAAGTCCGACAATACGTTTTTTAGGCGATTTTCGGCACTTTCGAGGCTTTTCCCGTCTATTTGTACCTTTCGGGATGTTGCATCCTCTATGCGCTTTGTATAGGCTTCAATACGTCCCATTTCTTGAAAAAACAGTTCTATCGCAAGCTGCGGGTTAACCTTTGGTGCTGTGTCTTTTCTTTTCCGGGGGCTGTACTGTCCCTGCTTAACGGTGGAAGCTACCGCTTCCGGATGTGAGTTTGTTTCCATGAGATATGTTCATTGAGTTATATTTCAGTTTGCTTTGTGTCCGCTCGATATGGGCGAGAGTGTAGCCTTTCCCTATCTCGCTCGCCTTATACTCCGTACCGCTTCGGGCTGTGACGTAGTAGCCGTTAAGTTTTCCGGTGCTTGCCCTGGCTTCCCGAACTTTAAAACCTCTCCTACCAAGTTCTTCCTTGAATTTAGTCAAGTCAAAGCCCTGCATCTTCTTCAATACGTCGTCCATGGCTTCCTTGATTTCCGCTTTGTTGGCTTTGCCGATGTCCTGCGACTGTACAAAGTTCCGTTCCTTGGCTATGGCGTTGGCGGCTTCCGTTGCCTTTTTCCCTATCCAGTTATCCCGGTACAGTTCCCCGGAAAGGGAAACCCGGTTTGCTAGTATATGCAGGTGGGCTTGTTCTTTTTTGCTCTCCGTACCGCTGTGCCGGATGATGATGTACTGGTGGTTCGCCAGCCCCATGCGCTGCATGAAGTCGTTACCAAGTTCCGCCCAGTCCGCATCCGTAAAGGTGGCGCTTTCCTCTATCGAAGGACTGACCTCGAAACGTAGGCAATTGTTTTTTACGTTCGGAAAATCAGCGTGGTATGGTTTCATTTCCTGTACCATTTCCGCACCCGTACACCCGTAAAGTTCATGCCGGGCTATCTCGATGGCTGCTGTCTGTCCGTCTATCTCTTTGGCAAGGTCATACTCCAGTGCAGCCGTACCATGCGATATGCTCTTTCCTTTCCCTATCATCGTGAAAGTATTTTTTTAAGTTCGGTGATTAGTGCCTGATTCTCTTCAAATACCTCCCGGTACTGGCGACCACCGAAGTAGTTGTTCAGCCGTTGGAGCGTTCCTTTCAACTGGGCTATGTCCCGGAGAAGCTGCCGTTCCTCCTCGGTGTACCTTTCCCTTGGGCGACCTCCAAGGGACAAACTCCGGCAATACTCCGATGTGCTCATGCTACATCGGGCTGCCTGCTCCGCAAGTGCCAGCTTTTCATACCGGGTACAGCGGAATGTAATCTTTTCGTTCCGTCTTACTTCCATGTCACAAAGGTAATCTTAAAATCTTTTTGAGCAAAGCGAGAAAAGCAAGAATTGTCCGACAAGGACACTTCTTGCTATATATACACATACCGCATTGGAATACATCCACACTAACCGCCCGGCAAAAAAGCCCCGGCGTGTTAGAAAATCCCCCACAGCCTAACAAAATCTACCCCATTTCTACCCAAGGGGATTACACGCCGCAGAAGTCATCCGGGAACATGTCTTCCAGTTCGTCCAAATCAATGGCTTCTTCTTCGGACACCTCCACCCATTCAACGTTTTCTTTCCCTCTTATCGCACATGAGTACATCTCGGCGGCGGCAAGGTTAGAGAACACCTCGTGCATAGGCTCGCCGTTCTCTAACCAGTAAACACAATATTCGACCATAACAGTTTTATCATTTATCGTTGTAATGCCCCTCTACCTCCAAAATGTAGACCTCTACCACTTCCTCGTAAATGTCATAGATTATCCGGTCATGGGCGGTAATGTGTCGAGACCATGTAATATCCCCACCGCCCCTTAACGCTTCGGGATGCCCAAGCCCAGTCTTAGGGTGCTCTAACAATTCTTTGTAGATTTTCTTATACTTCTTGAACAAATTGGGGTTTGATTTCTTCCATTTGGCAATCACCTTATCCACCCCGTCGGAAACCCTAATTGTGTACATCATAGACTGTCGAAATAAGCATCAATATCCTCACTGCTTTTGAGGGTAACACACTTTCCGGATTTGATTTCTTCCCTTGCCTTGTCAATCCTTGCTTGCAGTTCCGGGGTTATCATCAAATCTTCACGACCAACTTTTACCAAAGCGTAAATCTCGTTTTTCCTGCGAATTAGTACCTGCTCGCCATTGTCAGCTTTGGTGAAAGACGCTGCGAGGTTGTTACGGTATTCTCTTACTGATAATGCTTCCATATCTGTTTGCTTTTAAATTCAGTACAAAGATAGCTATATTTCAATAAAATACAAACTTTTTGTACACAAATGTGTACACGCCATAAAAAGCCGTTCACAGTCCTACCGCCCGTTGGTTGGTTTTGCTTTGCTTTTTTTCCCTATTGTTTTTCTTTTTCCGACAGTAAATCAACGACTTATCCGTAAAAAATCAATGACTTGTTATAAAGCATAACTTGTTTATATGCTTATCAGCTTTTTTTTTTAACTAAAAATCACGCTGAAATCCAACCGCTTACACAATTCATTTAACACATTACTACGACTTTTTGAATGCTATTTAACACATTACTACGACTTTTTGAATGTTATTTTCTCTTCCAAATACGACTTTT
>NZ_WKZF01000015.1:0-7191 GCF_009678325.1 Finegoldia sp. BIOML-A1 | reverse complement strand
AAGAATGCAGACCAAGACAAAAAGGATGCATACGACAAAGCAATAGAAGATGCTAAGAAAGTACTTGAAAACAAAGATGCTACTCAAGAAGAAGTAGACAAAGCAAAAGATGCATTAAAAGCTGCAGAAGAAGCTTTGAATGGCAAAGCAACTCAAGAAGTTGATGCTGACAAGGTTGACCCAGCAGTTCCTGGTAAGACTAAGGTTGAAGATCCTTCTAACTTAACTAAGGATGAAAAAGAAAAGGTTAAGGAAGCTGTTGAAAAAGCTAACAAGGATAAATTCCCACAAGGAACTAAGGTTGAAATCGGAAACGACGGATCAGCTACTATCACTTATCCAGATGGATCAAAAGACACTATCAAGGGCAGTGATTTAGTTGAAAAGATCGCCGATGCACCAACTAGACCTTCTAAACCTTCTAAACCTTCTAAACAAGACAAACCAGCTAAGAACTTACCAAAAGCAGGTATTGAATCAGAAGCTATGATGATGGCTGCTGCAGCACTATCTACTTTAGGTGGATTGTATGTTTCAAAGAAGAAAAAAGAAGATGAAAGATAAATTATAGATTTTAAATCTGTAGTTTATTGAAATCAAAATACCCGATCGTATGATCGGGTATTTTTGTATGTAAGAATATTTGCTATCGAAAAATCTTAACAAAAAAAGAGCCGTGTTACAGGCTCGCGTTGCTTCGTTGAAGATATTTCTTAAATTTTGTGAGTTCTTCTTGGTTGTTGATTTGAATCCATTTGTGTGAGTAGTGTTTTTTCATGTTGGCGTAGTTGTCGCGTTTTTCTTTGCTACGTCCATCTACAAGTATCCATTTTATGAATTCAAAGTCTAGTTTTTCGGGGCAATTGTCAGCCATGCTTTCTCTGGTTTTGCCACGGTATTTGAAGTAGCGTTTGATGGCTCTTGCTAGACAATTGAATCTGTTGAAGTTGAGAAATATTATGATGTCAGAGAGTGCTAGTCTTTCTGTTTTCTTTAATTTGTTGTAGTTTCCATCTATTACCCAATCGTCTTGTTTCATAAAATTTTCTACTATGTTAATCGCTTCGTCGAGGTCTCGTTCTTGCCAATTTTCTGTGTGATTTACTTGGTCAAGGTGAAGCAATGGAATATCGTATGTTTGTGATATGTCTTGTGCAAGTATTGATTTTCCGGATGCTGAATATCCGATTATTGAAATTTTCACGTTTTTCTCCTTAATTTTAGTATGATCATCTTCTATTATTATATATAATTATGAGGGGGTTGTCACGTTACTATTTTTAGTTTTAATGGTATAATATAAATAATGATTTTTACAGATTTTTATGTGTATAAAAGTCTTAATATATGTTAAAATAATAATTGTTAATTAGGAGATGATTGTATGAAGAGATTGATACCTATTGCGATTTTGGTTTTGGTGTTGACGACGGGTTGTTTGAGAAAACCAGAGCATTACGAATCTATGAGAAATACAGAAGTAGCAGAGTCTGTGGAACAAGAGTCTACAGAACAAGCTAAGCCTGAGGATTCAAAGCCAGAAGAAACTGCAGAAGAAAAGCCTGCTTCAGAAAATACGGATTCTAACAAACCGGAAGAATCTACTGAAAAGAAGACTATGAAGGTTACGACTGATGTTTTGAATATGAGAAGTGAAGCTAGCACTAATTCTTCTATCGTGACTAAGTTAAAAAAGAATGATGAGCTTAAGGTTATTGAAGAAACTAAGAATGATGATGGGGCTACTTGGGTTAAGGTTGATTTTAATGGTCAAGTAGGTTTTGTTTCTAAGGAATTTTTGGGTGAGTAAATGATTGATGTTAATAGCAAGATAATGGCGGACATGAAAAATGGTTCGAGCAACTTGGATCAAGCTATTGCCACTGCGCTTGAGTATGTCAGGCTTGGTTATAAAAAGGTTGTGAGCGCGTCCGAGATTTCTACGAATGGAAGAGTTTTATATGCTGATGAAAAGCAACTTCTTATCGATAGGATTAATGATGAGCTTGACTATCAAAAGATTGATTTGCAAGTGTTGTCAGGAAATTTGATGACTTGTGATCCTAAAATGGTGGAATATTTCAATGATGATTTGATTAGTTCGATTAATTATTCCAGATATATTTTGCTTGAACTTCCAAGTACAACTGAATACAAGGATTTGAACAAGCTTATTTACGATATCCAAATCAAAGGATTTGTTCCTATTATTGTTCATCCAGAAAGGTGCAAATACGTCCAAGAAAATTCAGATTATTTGATTTCCTTAAAGGAAAGAGACTGTTTGGTGCAACTGGACATGAATTCTTTGGTTAAACCAAAGAAAAGCAGATTGGCTAAGACTGCTAAGGAATTATTGGACAGACAAATGGTGGATGTTGTGGCTACAGAATCGGAAAATGCATACGGAACAGATTGTATTAGAGATGGAATAAAATCTCTTCATAAGATTATAGATGCTGATTATTTTGATTTGATTATGAGGCTTAATCCACAACTTATCGTGGAAAATGAAAGAATAGATAGAATTCCGATATTAAGCAAGAACAGCGGTGGAGTTTTGTCTAGAATTTTTAGTAAGAGGAGATAAGATGAGAGATAACTTATTTGTAAGAACTTTTAAAAATAGGTTTGTGCCTATTGTTTTGGTGACGTTTTTGTTCGGAATTGCTATGATTTGCTATGATGTTATGTGGGTTAGACCTGTGTACAGCGTGGATTCAAAGGTTGTAGTGAGTGCGAAAAGCGGGAATACTTCCACTACTCAGATAGAAACTGTGAAATCTTTGGTTAAATCGAGAATGGTGTTAACTGAAGTGAAACAAAACTTGAAATTGAAATCGAATGTTGAGGATTTTGGTAAGAAGATAAGCATTTCTGATGAAAACTCAAAGATAGTTAGTATAAATGTTGAGGATACTGTGATTCAACGTGCAAGAGATATTGCAGATGAATTGGCTGATATTACAGTTAAAAACTCTACTGACGAATATAAAGTTGAGGTTTTGGAATACTCTTCAGCTCCTTTAAAAGCTGTGTCTCCAAATTTGGTTAGAGATACTTTATTGGCTTTACTTATAGGGTTTTTGATTTCATTGATAATTTGTATGGTGAGGGAATCTCACGATGATGTCATGAGAGTTGATACTGATGTGGAAGATTTGGGAGTAAATGTTATTGGAGATATTCCATATGTTGATGAAAGGGGTGCTATGATAGATGAAGGATAAGGCTTTGTTTAATGAACAATACAAATATCTAAGAACTAATGTGAAGTTCGCAGGGGCAAATATTAAGTCTATCGTGGTTACTTCGGGATTTTTTGGAGAAGGTAAGACTTCTGTGGCTGCTAACTTGGCGAAAAGTTTCGCTTTGTCCAATCACAAGGTTGTTATTGTGGATATGGATTTGAGAAGACCAAGTTTGAGAAATTTCTACGATATTGACACTGAAATCGGCGTTACAAATGTCGTTGTAAATAAGATGGACTATAATCTTGCGATTAGTCACGACGAATCGATATGGGATTTGGATATTATTCACGCTGGAGCTATTCCACCAAATGCGAATGAGATTATTTCAAGTGAAGCTATGAAGAATTTCATCCGTATTTTGGAAGATAACTACGATTATGTGATTATCGATACTCCTCCAATCGAAGCTTATTCTGATGCTGTTGCGTTGTCAGCGATTTGCGATGCGACTTTGTTGGTGTACAAGGTTGGAGAAACTAAAAAGAGCGACATTGAAAAATCAATCGATTCAATTAGAAATGTTAACAGCAATTTGATAGGACTTGTACGTATTAATGAAAAGTAACTATAGGCTGACTGATTTTACACGAATCAGTTGGCTTATTTTTTATAGAGAGGTAAATTATGATTGAAAACTTACGAGAAAAATCTCAAACGGTTTTGTTGAAGCCTTCTATTAGGGTACTGTATCTGAGAAAACTACGAGATTCTGTGAAAAATCATAGAGAAGAGATAATCTCGGCTTTGAAGGAAGATATCGGAAAAAGCGAATACGAAGCTTTTATGACAGAGTATGCAACTGTGATGCAGGAGTTGAATTTCTTCATTAATAACACTGTAAAACTTGCAAGGGCGAAGAATACTTCCTTTGATTTGTTGACTTTTCCGAACAAAACAGAAATCAGAAACAGGGCGTTCGGTGTGTGCTTGATTATTAGTCCGTGGAATTATCCTTTTAATTTGAGTATGATTCCTGTGATTGATGCCATTGCCGCTGGAAATAGTGTTTATTTGATGATGAGTAGAAAAAATCCTAAGATTAGGGAGCTTATGAAAGAGATTTTGAATCCTGTGGAAGATGTCGTTCATCTTGAAAATGACAGAAGTTATGATGATGTGTTGGAAGAAGAGTTTGACTTTTATTTCTTCACCGGTAGTAAAAATAGAGGACAAGCTGTGTATAAAAAAGCGGCTGAAAATTTGAAGCCTTGTGTGTTGGAATTGGGTGGTAAAAGTCCTTGTATTGTGGACAAGGATGTCGATTTGGAAGATACAGCGAAGAAGATTTGCTGGGCGAAGTTCACAAACTCCGGACAAACTTGTGTGGCTGTTGATTATTTGGTGGTTGAAGAAAGCATCAAGGATAGGCTTATGCATTATATACTGAAGGAGATTGATGAGAATTATTCTGATATTTCAGAGATGTCTAGGATAAAAACTAAGGCGAAATACGATCAGTTCAGAAAAATCATGAGGGATAGAACGGACAGAATCGGTGGGAAATACCACGATGATGAGATGATTATTGAACCGTGTGTGTTTACTGATGCGACTTTTAATGATGAGATAATGAAAGACGAGATATTTGGTCCGTTGCTTCCTGTGATTTCGTACACTGATATCGATGTGATGTTGATGCACATAAGAAGAATGGACAATCCGTTGGCTTTTTATGTGTTCACTAAGGACAAGAAATTGTGCGATTATATCACTAATTCTGTGGGATTTGGCGGAGGATGCATCAATGATTGTATGATGCACATCTCCAACAACAAGGCACCTTTCGGTGGATTTGGAAATAGCGGACTTGGCCATTATCATGGCAAATGGGGATTTGACACTTTTTCACACAAACAATCGATCTATGTTTCCAGAAAAGTCGACAATCCATTTAGATTCAAACCATTTACGGACAAAAAGCTTAATTTAATGAAAAAATTCCTTGGCTAATTAAGACGAATACTACAAGATAAATTAGTGAAATAATTGGGATTGAGATGGTGAATTTCTTCTTGTATAGTTTGTGTTTGAAGATTATCATGGAGTTTAACGCTCCGATGAATCCACCGATTATGCACAAGAGTATCAGAACATTTTCAGAAATTCGGTATTTGTTGTGAATGGCTTTCCTTTTATCTATGAGGAAGGCTAGAAAAGTTATTAAATTTATTGTTAAAAAATATATACTAAACATTACATCACCCAAAATTATTGTACCATAAGGAGAGATATGAGATTAGATAGAATGCTTAGCGAGATGAAGATCGCAACGAGAAAAGAAATAAAACAAATGGTGAAAAAGGGGATAATCACGGTGAATGATGTGACTGTGAAGAAGTCTTCTGATCATATAGATGAAAATAACGACGTGGTGAAAATCTACGACGAGGTTATTGAGTACAGAAAGTATTTGTATTTCGTGATGAACAAGAGAAAAGGTGTGACGAGTCATTCGAAAGATCCTATGCACAAGACTGTGATTGACGATATGGGAGAACTTTGTGTGTTTGATTTGAATCCTGTAGGAAGGTTGGATTTGGATACGACAGGGCTTTTGATTATAACGAATGATGGAAAATTTGCACACAATTTGATATCTCCAAAGAAAGACGTGTCCAAAAAGTACAAGGTTACTTTGAGAGAGAAGGTTGGTGAGAAATACAACGACACATTCGAAAAAGGCATCAAGCTTATGCCGGAAGATATCATCACGAAACCTGCTACGATGGAAATTATCGACGACTATAATTGCTACCTTACTATAAAGGAAGGCAAATACCACCAAGTTAAAAGAATGTTTGAAAAAGTTGGCAATGAAGTTGTTGAACTTCAAAGAGTTCAAATAGGAAGTTTTAAGTTGCCAGAGGACTTGGAAGAAGGAGATTTCAGAGAACTTACTGATGAAGAACTCAAAATCCTTGGATTGGAAGAAGAATAAAGAAAAAATCTCAATTTAACTTAAAAGTTGAATTGAGATTTTATTTTGTGCGTCTTTTTTTGAGGACATATTTGTATAATGTGTCGAAAAACAAAAACAACGAATAAGCACCAGGGTCTATCACTCCAATGGAGTAAATCGCGTTGTGACGTGCTTTGCCTTTCTTGGCTGTCATTTCTGAAGTTTGTTCGCAAGCCATCTTGCAATCTACACTTATTTTTTTCATTAATTTAATTGTATTTTCATTTTTGTTTTTTTCAAAGCTTTCTGTTGCAGCGTGAATGCAATCTAGAATTGTCTTGTCATTTAACTTACAGTTTCCAACAAGTTTCACAGATTCGGTCGTGATTTTCAAAATTTCTCCGAACATATCACGGTCGATAACATCTACATCTGTAAGATATGCTGAAACCTTATCGAATACATAAGAGTAGATAGGGGATGTTGCACCTTTTACTTTATATGTAAATAGAAATGATAGATTACTGAATTGTGTTGATAGGTTTTCTGATTTGAAATCGGGAAAAGTCGTAAAAAGCTCCCTAAATCCATTATTCAGGTTAGAACCGTGGTCTCTGTTACTTAAATTCTCATCGAGCTTATTCAAAAGTGAACAATTTACCATCAAACATTCCTGATACATCGTAAAAACCTTGTAAATATCATCATTTGTAAATCCCATAAATACCACCTTTCTTACTTAATATTATACATGATTACAGAAAACTTTAAAAAAAATTCAAAAAACACTTGACAAGTATGATTTAGGAGCGTATACTGTAATAGTTGTCTGAAAGAGACGTAACAAAAACTTGATTAAGTTTACAAGAATTTAAAAAAGTTTTAAAAAAGTCTTGACAAGCTAAAAAAAGTATAGTATACTTTAATAGTTGTCACTTGAGGCAACGAAATAATTTAACAAAGAACCTTAATAAATTAAATAAAGTAAATACTTTGAGAGAAGTACAAACCAAACAATAATTCGGTGAGAATAAAAAA
>NZ_WKZF01000014.1:0-10973 GCF_009678325.1 Finegoldia sp. BIOML-A1 | reverse complement strand
TCATAAGCTTATTAATAATGATGGTGTGAACTTTGGTGTGAATTTTGATAAAAAAGCATAAAAAAGCACTTGATGGTGTGAACCAAAAAGTGCTTTTCCATTGATATATAATTGTTTTCTATCTCTTACTGAATTGTGGAGATTTACGAGCTTTTTTAAGACCGTATTTCTTGATCGACTGTTTTATTAGCTTTCATCAGCTTTTAAAATATTGAAAAATAGCCAATTCTATAAGAAATCATTTCATCTAGTTTTAACTAATTTTAGTATAATGGTGTGAATTTCACTATAAAATAATAATTTTGAGTGGGAAAATACCGAAAATTCACACCATAAAAATTTATCACGACTTTCTTTTTTTTATTCCTTGAAATGATATCTTATATCCATATTTTATTTTTGAGATTTAATTTCTTTCTTTATTATATAAGAAAATTAAACAAAAAGATTTTTCTATTTAATAAATTTAAGGATGACTGTTGTTAGTCATCCTATTTTTTATTTTAGTTCTTTTGTTTTTACTGATTTATTAAATTGTACACCATACATATTTCTTATATCATCCATAGTATATTCAGATTTCCCAAATCTTCTATAACCATCTGGTGACAAATACCAGCACATTTTTTTCTTATGCCATCTTAAACCAAGTTTCTTTAATTTTTCTTTATGTGGCTTTGTATCTCCTGATACCCATACGAACGATCCTATTATTTCTATGTTGATATGATTTAGCTTAAGAAGTTCATTTATTAGTTCGATAAATTCAGATGAAGCTTCATTTGTTTTTTTATCATAATATTCACCTTCTTTATTTATATGTTTGTTTTTAACTATATCAAACAGTTTCTCATACTCATTATTAATTTCTTTCATAAGTTCCTCTTTGCCGCCAACATCTGGATGATATTTCATTACTAATTTGTGATATTCTTTTTTTAGTTGTTCTAAAGTTTTGATGTTATTAAAAAATTTCATATAATCTCCTTTTTATGATTTCTTTATTTTGTTTTGACAATGCAACGAAAGCAATATCTAATAGCAAAATAATCAAGGTGGAGATTGAAAATACTACCTTGATTATTTTGCGGATATTGCTAAAGTAAATAGGCAAAACAAAAGGAATCATAAAAAGTATTCGATTATGAAAATTAATAACATGAGAACTTTAACTAAAATAAGAAACAAATTAATAGACACGGCAATGTGGAACATTAAGAAATCAAATGAGTAACTGATATTGTTAAAACACCAGTAAAGAAGGTGTATATTATAAAAAAACATTTAAGCTTCTTCTGATTAACTAACGAAAGAACTCTTAGATAATTTATATTAACAAATAGATTAGTGTATCGTTAATAATATCAGGAGTTACAATGCCTTATATAAAAATTTTAGAACTTGGAAAGATGGCTTAGAAATATTATTTGCTAAGTTGATAATAGAAGATATTTGTATTAAATCTACTATGGTGATATCCTCGAAATAAGTTAAGTGTACAATGAAATCAGTATTTCACAAAATAGCGAAATTAAATAGAAAAATCACAAAATATCCTCATTATTAAATCGCAATATAAATTTAAGAATCATATTTTATTGTGTTATAATAAATATATCTTAAAGCACTACTTAAGAAATTTTAAAAAAGGAGTAATTTATATGAAAAACAAGAAAATTTTAGGATTAATGTTAGCTGGAATGATGCTAGCAAACGCAGTACCACAAGTATCATTAGCGTCTAATGATTACAATGTTAAAAGAATACAAGGTGTGCATAGATATGAAACAGCAGCAAGTATTGCAGCATCTGCTTTCACAAAATCTGACAGAGCAGTTTTAGTAAGTGGCAGTAACTTCGCTGACGCACTATCAGCAGGAAATCTTGCAGATCATGCACCTATCTTTTTATTCGAAAAAACAGATATGATGCAAAGAGCAATTAACACAATGCGTTCATTAGATGTGAGAGAAGTAGTAATCATAGGTGGTGAAAAATCTGTACCTAAATCTGCAGAAGAAAAACTTAAAGAGAAAAACTTTAAAGTAATAAGAATTGCAGGAAGAAACAGATACGAAACATCTACTAAACTTGCTAAACAACTAAAAGCTAAAAATAAAGACAATGTTGTTTTAGCTAATGGTGAAAAATTCGCTGACGCATTATCAGCAGCACCTTACGCAGTACAAAAGAAACAAACTTTAGTATTGACTGACGGTAAAACTTTACCTAAAGACGTTAAAGCACAAGATGTCAAGACAATCATTGGTGGAGAAAAATCAGTGAACATCAAAGGCTTAAACAAAGCTCAAAGAATTTCAGGTAAAGATCGTTACGAAACTTCTCTTGAAGTTTTAAAACACATGAACAAAACTCAAAGTGCTGTAATCGCTGACGGTAGAGATTACCCAGATGCATTAGCAGCCGCACCTTACGCAGTTAAGAAAAACACTGGTATCTTATTATCTAACGATTCAGCTATCGACAAAATAAAAGAATACGTTGATAGTCAAAATATCTCAGATATAACTCTTATCGGTGGCGAAAAATCAGTAACAAAATATCAAGAACAAAAATTCACAAAAACATCAACTGAACAAAAACCTCAAGAAAAACCTGAAGATAAAAATCCAGAAGATAAACCACAAAAACCAGAACAACCTTCAGAACCTGAAGATAAACCTCAAGATCAAATGGCTTGGAGACAAGAAAGATTAAAACCACAATCAAGTAAAGACATTGACTTGTCTAACTTCGATATGGATACACCTCTTTCAGAAAAAGAAAAAGAACTTGTAAAACTTATTAATGATTATAGAATCTCTCTAGGAAAAAGACCTCTCAACGTTTCTAAATCATTAACTTACGTTGCAAGAACTCACAACAGAGATCAAGTATTACACTTTGAGAACGATTTAAAAGATGATCAAGGAAGACCAGCAAATATGCATAGTTGGTCAAAATATGGAAACTGGACACCTACAATGTATAATAAACACAGCCGTCATAGACTTATGTGGAACAAACCAGGAGAATTAACGCCATACAAAAGTGAAGGATTTGAAATCTCAGCAGGTCAACAATATTATACTGAAGTTTACCAAATGACACCAGAAATAGCACTAAATTTATGGAAAAATTCTCCAGATCACAATGAATTTATAATTAAAAATAACGTTCTATATGATATATATCATGCAGAAAGAATTATGGGTATCTCAATCCATGACGGATTCGCAAATGTTTGGTTCGGAAATGATCCTACTGATCCAGCTGGATTCCATATAACATATGAAAAATAAAATCTAAGAGAGGTTCTTTTGAACCTATCTTTTGTTTTATAAGGAATATTTTTTACTTTAAAAAAATCAAATTTCAAGTAAAAAATAGCTTAAGGAGTGCGTTGTTCCACAACGCCGACTAGGAAAGTGAAAAAAATAATATCAATAATTTTAAAAAGAAAGGAAGTAAAAGATATGGCATTTATCAAAGGATTTATTATGAGCTTTATTCTTGTTACTATCGGTAGAAAATTTAACGATAAATAATAAGAAAGAAGAAATACTCATGCAAACATTAACAGACTTTATAAACGAAATGCAAATAGAAAACCTAACAGTTGATAATATCAACAGATATTTGAAACTTTATGGTTTAAGACCTATAAAAAAATAGTCGCAAGTTTTATACTTGCGACTATTTTTTAATTAATTCTTTAACAGAATCAATATTAGATAAAAATATTCCAATAACTGTTAAAAGTGCTACCGTAAATATTATTAAAAGTATTGGTGAGTGTATGACAAGCCACTCAGGAATTAGTTTAACCATAACTACAGATAAAAAGTTAAACAAAAAATGTAACCCTATACTTCGTTTAATATTTCCAGTAAGTTCATATACATAACAACTTAAAACCCCTAAGAAAAAAGTAGGTGGGTATGTGAACCAAAGTTCCGTGCATACAACTAAAGATTATGGCTTGAAGAACTATTGCGACTTGAACATTTTTTAAATAGAATTAACTAAATATTTTCATATTTAGTATTTTTATAACTCTTGTAGAAATCCAAATTATCAAATTTCTTTTTATACTCAAGATATTTTTCTACATATTCTTCATTTTTTTCTCTTTCTTCATCTGATAATTCTGAAATTTTACTTTGTGGTTGAAGAAGATAATCAAAATCTTCGTATCCACAATTATTTAAGAATTCTAAAGTTTCATGGATTGAATTTAGATCAATGTCAGCTATTTTTTTCTCTTTTAATACTTTAACTATAGTCAATATCACAACATTTAAATATTCTATTTTATCAGGTTCACGATAATAAGGATTATCTTCGTTATTGTAATATTCTTCTTGTTTCTCTGATTGTTTTGACATTATTTGATCATAAATTCTTGTTTGTCTTCCATCATTTCGCATGTTCCAATTAACCCAATCTTCTTTATCGAGTACATCTATCTTATGATTGTATTTACCATATTTTTCATTAAATTCATTGAAGGTATTAACCTTATCGACATAATCTTCATATAATTGATCTATTGTTTCCTTGTCTTTACCGTTTAAATTTTCAAACCCATTCCAGATTAGATCTACCATAGTATCATTTAATTCTATAAATTCTGATACCTGGATTAGAGCGTCTTCTCTACATTGGTTAATATCGTTTTCTATTCTCTTTTTTTTGTCTGGATTAGTAATATGATTTAGTAAATAATCCTTTAGATAAATTAAAATTAATTTGTCTCTTTGTAACTTTGTTAATTCGCACCATTGTATCTTTTCAGATTTATCCCTTTTTTTAAAATTATTATTAATTACTCTTCTAACTTGCTGACTGATAGCTTCAGCATCTGCTCCATACTCTAACTCATAGTAATATTCAATTGCCTTTCTTGCTGTTGTAAATTCATCAGTTGTTTGATACTTTTTGCTCATTTTGTAATATTTCCTTTCTATTTAATACTATTTCCCATTTAATGTAATCTCTAATTTATTTTTGTGTTTTATATTGATATTACTTATTTCCATTATTATATTCATTAGTAAATTTATTTCATTGATTGATAATATAGTATTTTTTTGTTAGATGAATACAAAATCTTATTTTTTAATCTCATCTCTCTTTTATCACTCTATAACTATATTATACACCATTTTTCGTAATTTAAAACAGTATTTTTATTCATATAAATTTGTAATCCGCAATAAATTGAGTCTGCACAAAGTCTCGCTATGTCACATATTCTTTGTATATGTCACATTTGCAATTTGCTATAAAGGCTATTTCAAGCCATTTTATTGTTTTTTGTTTTTTATTTAATGTCACATTATTTTATGTTTCTGATGGTATAATATATGTATAAGGAAAGTGGATCTAGAGAAAATATAGAATCCGTTTCCTATATGATTTTAGAAAATCAGAATTTAATAAACCAAATATCGGATTTTCTAAAATCAAATATAAGTAGAAAGGAGCGATTCTATGAAAAATCGAAATTCTTATAATAAAAAGAATTATAGGAAAAAGAGAAAAGGAGATGATTTTATGCCAATTGCATACAATCCAAATTATCGAATATCAGAAGAAGCAAAAAATGAAATTAATGAAATATTTCATACAATACTTCTTCGATATTCGAATAAAGCATATTTGGATATAACAAACGATACTAAATTCAGTACAGTTCCTAATGTTATTTGGGATTGTTGGTATGTAGATAAAAATTTATCAGTTGCAAATTTTGAGCATCGATATAACGATATTCATAGTGATAGGCAACTTGATCAGTTTATTGACGATGCGTATGAGCTTCTAAGTACATTGTCGTTATCCTTCGATACCTTGGAATTTGAGTAAAATATTATGTCCCTATTAAAAAAAGGAGGAATAAATATGGACTATAAAATTTTAATTGTTAATCTTATTAATGTAATGAAGGGGGGTGAAATTTATGAAGCCTAATTGGACTCCTAAATTGAAGGATGTCTTAGGATATCCTACTAAAGAGATTACCAAAGTTTCAAAAAGAACCGGACAAGAATATAATGTTGAGGTAATCGAAACAATTACTTTAGTGTCTATCGGCTCCAAAGAAGAAACTTTGGATAATAACTATAGATATTTTGTAGCCGACCCTAAAAAGGAGCTAGAATATGCAGTTAAGGTTCCAAACGAAGTCGAAGTTTCGTTTGGAACAAGACTGATTTTTAGAAACTTAAGAGGAGGGTTACTACCAAATTCTAATAATGGCTGGTATTCCGCCGACAGTGTAGAAGTAGTAGCAAAAAATGCTTAAGTCTTCTAAGTACAGGAGAATAAAACGTTCAGCTACTTCTAAACCTATGGGGCATGAGATAGCTCTCATGCTCCTTGGGTTTACTATTCTAGCTTTAGTTTTAATTTTACTAATAAAAAAGGTATCTAATTCATACTTTGGTATCGATTTAAACAAGCTTCTAAATTCTCTTATTCAGTTTTTATCTATAACGATAATTTTAGATATAATACTGATTATTTACTTATATAAAAGAAGAGAATTAGTTACTCAATTAGATATTCCAAAAATGTCAGAAGAGAGCAAAAAGATATCAAGAAAGATTAGTCAATTATTCAACGATAAACAAATAATTGATGTATTAAAGCTATCTAATGTCACAAGATATGGGTATGAAATGCCAGAAATCTATGTTTATTTAGATGACGATCAAGATTCAGGATATATAGCAATTGAAAATATCGGTGGTAATTACCTTACTCTTGACAAAGAAAAGTACAATCAAATTGTTTCAGGGATAATTGGAGGTAAATATAAAAAATATTCGGTTGTTTCAAGCGAATTGATTTTATCTGATACTTATGTGTTGTTTCATTTTGAAGATGTTTTAACTTCAAAACGATTTATATTAAACAGTCCAGACGATTTAAAAGAATGTTTGTCAGAAAATCCAAATATTATTAAATTTTCAAAAGATTTATCATTAGATTTTTCAGATACTGCTCACTTGAGTATTGTAGCTAGAACTAGAGCTGGAAAAACTTTCTTGGCTGGTAGATATCTAGCTGAAATTATGGTGCTTCAAGGATGGGAAGTTGAGTATAATTCTGCTAAGCGTGATTTATATGTTGATAAGTTTAATGGTCAGCATGAACCAGTTAAAATAGTTGAACGTGCTGAGTATTATTGTGAAGTAATGCTTGAAAGATTAGAAACTATTCACTTAGCTGGAAAAGAAAAATACAAAGATATCGGATTGTCTGATATAGGATTGTTTTTTGATGAAATCGGTAATTTAAACGCAGCTCTTGATTCTGAAAAAGAATATAAAAAAAGATGGGAACAAGCGATTAATAAACTATCTGCAACTGGTGGAAGTGCTGGTATCCATATTATAGCAATTTCTCAACACGCTACTAAAGAAGGTTTCCTTCCTTCTCTTGCTAGAGTAAATTGTTCGGATGCCGTAATAATGCTTGGAGGAGCTGCTGACTCAGCAGATGAAAGAAGATATTTGATGTCAGGATATGCTGATATGCCACGAAGGAATTACAAAAAAGGAACAGGACTTGCTAGATTCATCTCAGCAAAGCCTAAATGGCATACTCCACATTATTACGAAACACCGTTGATAAACTTTTAGCCTGTTTTAATTTTTAATTATAACGCCTGCGGCTAATCTGGGCTTGTCGAGATTAGCCGCAGGCAAAAAAAGGCAAAGAGAATAAACGACTTTGAGTCGATCAGTCCGTTTTTTTAAACGGTGATTATATAGGAAAAATTAAAAATATAATTAGAAATAATTAAATGGAGGAAATTTATATGAAGTTTCTAAATAGATGTTTAAATAAAAAAAGAAAGAAGGATAATTTTATTATGAAATTATTGGGAGAAAAATTATTGGGAGAAAAAATATTAGGAGGGTTTTATGAAAAAGAATTCTAGATTGACAAGTATAATGATCGTTCAATTATTAGATAGCAAATATTGGCTGGATTACGAAGAGGAACTTATTGATAAAGCAAACGAAGGTGATATAGCACCTTTGCTTAATGCTGTAGTAGAAAAATTTAATAGCCATAATTGCAAAGTCAAAGAAGCGAATGGAATATTACACGATAAGGATACCCGTAAAATATGGGATAGCCAGATCAATGACTATAAGGAAGAACCAAAGGGAAAACACGTACATTTTCTTATTAAGTTTGAAAGAGGAGATACAATTAATAGCCTTGCTATCTATTGTGGAATCGAACCGCAATATTTAGAAATAGCGAAGTCTGGAAGATATGGTTACGATAATTTACTAGCTTATTTGATTCATTCTAAAGATACAGACAAATATCAATATAAGCCAACAGAAGTTGTTACAATTGCAGGTCCTCAATATATGGATATTTATAGCGATAGGCATGAAGCTTGGATTCGTGGCAAGGCAACTAAACAAGCAAATCTTGCAAAGAAAGATATTGATTATGTAATATCAGAAATTATTAATGGAAATATATCAAAACAGCAATTACTATTAACTGATAATTTGTATCTTGTATATTCACAAAATAAAAGGAAAATAAATGAAGCATTCGATACTTATGGAGAGTTAAAATCAGCAATTACAGTATCAGCTCTCGAAAAAGGTTCCTTTAAGAAAACAATAATATTTATATCTGGAAAATCAGGTGTAGGAAAAACCTTATTAGCAACAAAGTTAGCTAACGTTCTGAAAAAAGTTGCATTTTGTAAAGTTGGAGAAAGATGGGAGATTTGTAAAACCGCCGCAAAAAATAGTTTTGATGAATATAACGGTGAAGAAATATTACTTATGGATGATGTAAGAGGTGCTGCTTTAAGCGCATCTGATTGGTTAAAATTACTTGATCCATATTCTATTAGTCCAATTTCTGCTAGATATCATAATAAAGTAGGATCAGCTAAAGTGATTATAATAACAAGTTCAGTTGATCCAGATAAGTTCTTTCAATCTTCCGAAAATTTTAATGGAGAAGCTATTGGTCAGTTTAGAAGAAGAATAGATTATTATATTGATATTCATGATTCGATAAATTCTAAAGATTCTATTGATTTGCTAATTTCGGAAAAAATGGTAGACCCTTATATTTCATGGCTTTATCCAGATTTAGATGATTATGAAAAGTATATAGATTATTTTTTCAAAAAGCAAGAAACTACATCAGTTTCTAACGTATTAACTTCGGTGATAAAAAAAATAGTAGATAATATGAGATGGAACAATAAGGACCTTAATAATGGAAGTAATTTTAAAAGATGAACAAATTCAAGAGATTAGGCAAATCGTAACTAAGATAATAAAAGATGAGTTAGAAATTATTATAGAAAGCAACTCTCTGGATAATATATTTCTAAACAAAAAGGAGACTTGTAATTATCTTAAAATATCAAATAATACTCTTGATGAATGGATATTAAAAGGATTACCAGTAATAAGGATAGGAAAAATTGTAAGATTTAAGATAAACGATATAAATAATTGGATGAGTGAGTTTGAAAATACCGCTTAGTTATTATATACTTTAATTACGGTATTTTCCTGCTCTGCAAGGAGAAATCATGGCGATAACAAAAACAAAAAACGGAACATATAGACTTAGAATTTATATTCCTGAAAAGGCAAGAGGTTATCTAGGTAACTGTTCTAATATTTATGAAAAAAGATTCAAAACAAAACAAGAAGCAAAGATAACAGAATTAGAAATCAAGAACAAAATAAATGATGCTCAAAATAATAAGATATCTGTATCACCTTCATTTGACGGAGATATAACATTCAAAGATTTTTATAAAGATTTTTGGTTAGATCCATATAAGGTAGGACAAACAACAAATACTTCAAAGCCGCCTTCCACCGTTACAATAGAAAATACAGAGAGTATTTTTAGACTTCATATATTGCCAATTTTTGGAGACTATTCTCTGAATTGTTTGAACAACAACAAGCAACTTGTGTCGAAGCTTTTAACAGAAAAATCTAAACAATTAGTTAATTTCAAGTTTATAAAAAGTTATGTTAATTCTGTCTTTAACTGGGCAGCAGAACTTGATTTTATTAATTCAAACAAATTATCTTATACTATAAATAGGATTAAACCTCTTAAAAAAATTATAGTTGAAGATTCAAAAAGTGACGAAGATAAATATTTATCGGAAGATGAACTAAAACAATGGTTAGATGCTTTTAAATTTGATTATGAAAATAGCAAAATCGACTTAAAAGAATATACATTGTTTATGACAACTTTTATCTTGTCCGATCGTAAGAGTGAATCTTATGCATTGAAATGGAAAGACGTTGATTTGAAAAATTCTTCAGTAAGAATTGCAACAGCACTTGATCGACACGGAAATATGAAAAATACAAAAAGTAATAAAAAGACTGTATTTAAAATTCCATGCGAACTAACTTTATTGCTTTCACAATGGAAAGCCTTACAAAAAGAGAAGTTAAAGCAATTTAATATCATTCAAAATAAGGAACAACTAGTATTCACTTATATTGATACTAGAGGAAATATCAATAAAGCTCTTCATTCTGATTATTTAAACTACAGAATGTTGTCTGTCAAAAAAAGACATCCTAAATTAGTACATTGTACTCCTCACAAGCTAAGACATACAGGTGCATCTTTAGCGAAAAAGGCAGGAATGACGATGAGTGAAATCAGTGAAGCATTGACTCATAGCGATACAAGAATTACTAAAACTTATGTAAACACTGATAATATTGTAAATATTTCCCCTGGAGAACTAGTATATCATAAGCTTATTAATAATGATGGTGTGAACTTTGGTGTGAATTTTGATAAATAAGCATAAAAAAAGCACTTGATGGTGTGAACCAAAAAGTGCTTTTCCATTGATATATAATTGTTTTCTATCTCTTACTGAATTGTGGAGATTTACGAGCTTTTTTAAGACCGTATTTCTT
>NZ_WKZF01000013.1:0-43209 GCF_009678325.1 Finegoldia sp. BIOML-A1 | reverse complement strand
TAGAAAATAGTTTATAGAATTCGCAATACAACAGTTGCAGGATAAACATAGGTAATGAAATAAGCAAACATCTCGCACGAATATATTGGGAAAAATTTAATGTTCTCACTCGCTCAGCCTCACTTCAGAAATCTTCTTTTAAAAGATATTAATGGAAGATTTCTTCGTTCGAAGCGTCGCTCATAAGAAGCATTAAATTTTATATGGTGATATTCTTAGCTTCGATTGTTTGCTTTAAGGTTTCGCAGTGTTGGGGATTGCAGGACAATGAAAGAAAATGATTATAAGGTTTCGCTAAACGACAGTTGCAGGATATACATAGGTTAAGACCATAGCAAACATCTCGCACGAATATCTTGGGAAAAATTTAATGTTCTCACTCGCTCAGCCTCACTTCAGAAATCTTTTTTTTAGAAAATTAACTGAAGATTTCCTCGTTCGAAGCGTCGCTCATAAAAAGCATTAAATTTTATATGATGATATTCAGCTTCTATTGTTTGCTAAAGGTTTCGCTGATTTTGAGATTGTGGGACACAAGTAGGTCAAAAATCAAAGCAAATATTTCGCACGAATATATTGGGGAAAACTTAATGTTCTCACTCGCTCAGCCTCACAGCTAAAATCTTATATTATGAAAATGAATTGAGGTGTAAATAAGAACGTAAGTTTGATATAATAATATAGTAAATTAATAGTAATTTGAATATCTAATAGGTTAAAAGTAAAGAAAGGAAATGATTATGAAGAGTAATAAATCAAAATTTATTTTAGTTATTGCATTTATTGCGGTAGTTGTTTTAATAATGTTTTTTATAAAGAATAAACCAGTTATGCCAATTAATAATAGTTCTAAGCAAACTGAGACTGATGGAAATGTTAAAGAAGATAGTAGTTCTAGTAGTGAGAATAAAAGTTCATCAGATTTGAATAATTTCAAGGAAGCTTACAAGGAAGTAGACAAGGAAGATGTTTTATTTGCTGGAAAGGATGCTGGGTTTGAGAAGTTTTTTTCATATGATAAGCCTGTTTTTGTAAACTTTACGTGGATTGAATGTGCTCCTTGTAAGGAAATGGCTCCATATATAGACAATACTTTCAATAAGTTCAAGGGGAAAGCCGTTGTTAAGGATGTTGAAGTTAATGTGAACAATGATTTTGCATCACAAGCTGGTATTAGAGTTACTCCTACACAAATTTTTATTCCTTTAAAAGAAAATTTTAAATTTTCTGGTAAGGCTCAAAGCGTGATGGATGAGTATTTTCAAGAGGTTACTGTTAATGGTAAAAAGGGATATATTCACGAAGGTTTGTTGAAGGAGAATGAATTAGAAATATTGATTTCGGATATGATCAATGGATAGTTTATTAGATTTTTTATCAAAATTAGTCAAGGATTATGTTTATTTGGCACCAATTATTTCTTTGATTGCGGGAATTTTGACTAGTTTTCTTCCCTGCTCATTGCCGATGATTCCAATTATAATTGGGTATTTGTCGGGGAATAATTACGATAAGAAAAAATCGTTCAAGGTGGCTTTAGTTTTTAGTTTAGGTAGTATTTTAGTTTTTACAATTTTTGGATTGACGGCTGCCTTAGTAGGAAAAATTTTAAATCAATTTAGTAGAGTTTTTTATATTGTTATTGGAATACTTTTAATTCTTATGGCGTTTCAAAATTGGCATGTTATTAAGATTATTAGCTTAAATAAGTCTAGCAAAATTACAAAAACTGGACTTTTGGGAGCTTTTCTAGCTGGCGTTATTCAAGCGGTGTTTGCATCTCCATGTTCAACACCTGTTTTAGTTTCATTGATGGCTATAGCGGCTAATACTAGAAATATTTTATTTTCTATTATTTTGTTCGTATTTTATGGTATTGGGAATTGCTTTTTGGTATTTATGTCTGCTTTGTTGATGGGTAAAGTCGAAGAGATTATTCAAAATGATTCATATACTAAGGTTTCTAAAATAATAGAAATAGTTCTTGGTGCAGTATTGATGTTATTTGGATTATATTTCTTGTACCAAGGTATTTAGGAGGAAATTTATTGGAAAAAGATATATTAGAATCTAAAAAATTACAAGATTTAAAGATTATTGCTAAAGCTGTAGGTGTTGCAGGTATTAGTAAATATAATAAGCAAGATTTGATAAAAGAGATTATTAGTCAGGTTAATATTAATGAGAGAAATAATTCTGAGGATGATTACGAAGATTCTTCTTCTAATGAAGAAAAAGATTTGAAGGATCCTTTGAAAGTGGAAGGAATCTTGGATTTACACGAAAACGGATATGGATTTTTGAGATCGGAAGGATACGATTCAGGAGATGATGATATTTACGTACCTCCTGTTCAAGTTAGAAGATTTAAACTAAAGACAGGGGATTTTGTAGAGGGATTATCTCGTGAGAAAAAGGATAAAGAAAAATTCAATGCTTTGATTTATGTGAATCGTGTAAATGGAGATACTGTTGAAAATCTTAGAAATAGACCTGATTTTGAGAATTTGACGCCGATTTATCCAAGAGAAAGATTGACTTTAGAAAGAGATTCAAAGAATATTTCAATGAGAATTATGGATTTGATAAGTCCTGTAGGAAAAGGACAAAGAGGCTTGATTGTGGCATCACCTAAAACAGGTAAGACGACTTTACTAAAAAATATAGCAAACTCTATAAGAAAAAATTATCCGGAAATTCATGTTATTGTTTTGTTAATTGATGAAAGACCGGAAGAAGTTACAGATATGAAGCGTTCTGTTTTGGGAGCAGATGTTGTAGCATCTACTTTTGATGAAATGCCTCAAAATCATATTAGGGTTGCTGAAATTGTAATAGAGAGGGCCAAGAGGCTTGTAGAACACAAAAAAGATGTAGTAATATTGGTCGATTCAATTACTAGATTATCTCGTGCATATAATGTTACTAGTCCTTATTCAGGTAAGACTTTGTCCGGAGGACTTGATCCTTTAGCATTGAATGGTCCTAAAAGATTTTTTGGTGCGGCAAGAAATATTGAAGAAGGCGGTTCATTGACTATATTGGCGACAGCTTTGATTGAAACAGGATCAAGAATGGATGATGTTATTTTCGAAGAATTCAAGGGAACTGGAAATATGGAAATCAAATTGGATAGGAGCCTGTCGGAACAGAGAGTGTTCCCTGCAATTGATTTGAACAAATCCGGAACTAGGAAAGATGAATTACTTCTTACAAAAGAAGAATTATCAGCAATTAATAAAATAAGAAAACAATTGAATTCACAAGAAAACAAAAATATTGCAGACCAAATTATAAAAATGATTAAAAACACAAAATCAAACCAAGAATTTGTAAAATCAATAAATAAATTGCAAAGTTTGTAAATAAATTTATACTGAAATATTCAAATTTTGTAGACAAGTTCATACTCATGTGTTATAATAGGTAAGTCGAAAATAATTTTGAGAAAAACGAGGTGATAATATGAAAAAAGATTTACATCCAGAATACCACGAAGCTACAGTAACTTGCGCTTCTTGTGGCAATACTTTTAAAGTAGGATCTACTAAAGAAAACATAAACGTCGAAGTTTGTAGTCAATGTCACCCATTTTATACAGGACGTCAAAGATTTGTAGAACATGGTGGTAGAGTAGAAAAATTCAAGAAAAAATACAACATGGATTAGCATTTTTGCCAGTACCTTTTTGGTGCTGGTATTTTTGTGTTAAAAAATAGATAATGAACGATGAAAAGGTAAATTGAAATGAAGAAAACTACAATTGGTGGACAAGCTTTAATCGAAGGAATTTTGATGAGAGGCCCTTCAAAGTACTCCATAGCGGTCAGAAAGCCTGATCAAGAAATTGATTTGGTTGTAAAAGACTTAGAAAACAATAAAATAAATTTGATGAAGATTCCTTTTATAAGAGGAGTTGTTAGTTTGTTTGATTCTATGAAGTTGGGAATGGATGCATTAATGTATTCAGCAAGTTTTTACGAAGATGATAGCGAAAACTTCTTCGATAAGCATTTTAAAAACAATGCCAGAAAAGTAGAAAATGTGTTTTCTATAATTGCATCAGTAGCATTGGCATTACTGTTTTTCTTCTTCATTCCAACTTTTCTTACATCATTTGTTAAGCTAAATCATTCATCTTTCAGTTTCAATTTAATCGAAGGAATGATACGAATTATAATATTTTTCACATATCTTTTTATAGTTTCTCATTCAAAAGATATGAAAAGAGTTTTTGAATATCATGGTGCTGAACACAAGAGTATTTATTGCTATGAGCAAGGACTGGATTTGACTGTTGAAAATGTTAGAAAACAAAGTAGACTTCATCCAAGATGTGGTACTAGTTTTTTGTTTACGGTTATGATAATTTCTATTTTGGTGTTGGGTTTAGTTGGATGGCCAAATCAGTTGATGAGAATGTTGTATCGTATAATATTACTTCCAGTGATTGTATCAATTTCGTATGAAATTAACAGATTAATCGGAAAATACGATAATACAATAACGGCACTACTTGTTAAACCTGGATTATGGGTTCAAAAGTATTTTACAGTAAGAGAGCCTGACGACAAGATGATAGAAGTTGCTATATTGGCACTTAAAAGTGTTATTCCAGAAAAAGAAGATGAAGATTTATGGTAATCAAGGATATTTACAGTTTATTCGACAAATCTGATTGTCTGATGATTTTGGAAAAATTATATAACTATAGTTTTTCTGATTCTATTATTCATTCAAATGATGAGATTAATGAGAATGATGAGAAAATAATTTTAGAATACAAAAGACTTTACGATGAGGATATTCCAATCGAATATATACTTGGGTTTAAGTACTTTTACAATAGAAAGTTTTATACAGATCCTGATGTTTTAATTCCAAGATTTGATACTGAAATTTTAGTAGACGAAATAATCAAGACTAATCGTAAGTTTGACAATATACTTGAAATCGGAATTGGATCTGGGATAATATCAATCACTTTGAATTTAGAATTGAATTCAAATGTTTTGGGTGTGGATATAAACAAAAAGGCTATTGAACTTTCCAAGAAAAATGCAGAAAGTTTAAATGCTAATAATGTTGAGTTTATTTATTCTGATCTGTATGAGAATGTGAATTCTAAGTATGATTTGATAGTTTCCAATCCACCTTATATAGACAAAAAAGATTTCGATTCACTTGAAACAAAGATTTTAAAAGAACCACGCTCTGCACTTTTTGGCGGAGATGATGGACTATATTTTTATAGAAAAATAATAAATAAAGCTGGTGATTATTTGAATGAAGATGGTATGCTTGCTTTTGAAATAGGATATAATCAAAGAGAGAGTATATTTCAAATTTTAGATGAAAATGGATTTAATAATCACTACTGCATAAAAGACTTTAACGGTTTTGATAGAGTAATAATTGCGAGGAGGTAATTATGTTTGAAAATTTGGATAGTGTTGTAGATAAATTCAAAGACTTAGAAGTAAAAGTCGCAGATCCTGAAGTTATCGCTGACATGGAAAATTGGACGAAATTAATGAAAGAACACGCTGATTTAGAACCAGTTGTTAATAAATATTTGGCATACAAAGATAATTTAAAAAATTTAGAAGAAGATAAAGAGTTGTTGGGAACTACTGGAGATAGTGAAATGGAAGAACTATTGAAAGACGAAATATCAACATTGGAAGAACAAATCGAAAACGATCAAGAAGAATTGAAGATTTTGTTGTTACCAAAAGATCCTAACGACGAAAAAAATGTATTTATTGAAATAAGAGCAGGTGCTGGCGGAGATGAAGCAGGTTTATTTGCTGGTGAGCTTTTGAGAATGTACCAAATGTATTCTGATAAAAAACGCTGGACAACTGAAGTTATGGATATTCAACAACAAGGTGTTGGCGGTGTTAAAGAAGCTGTAATGATGGTTAAAGGAAAAGGCGCTTATTCTAGATTAAAATACGAATCAGGAGTTCACAGAGTTCAAAGAGTTCCTCAAACTGAAAGTTCAGGAAGAATTCACACTTCTACTGCAACTGTTGCTGTGTTACCAGAAGCTGAAGATGTTGATATTAAGATTGAACAAAAAGATTTGAGAATTGACGTGTTCAGAGCAAGTGGTAATGGTGGTCAATGTGTAAACACTACTGACTCTGCTGTTAGAATAACGCACATTCCAACAGGCCTTGTAGTGACTTGTCAAGATGAAAAATCACAAATCAAGAACAAAGATAAAGCTATGAAAGTTTTAAAATCTAGATTATATGATTTGATGGAAGAAGAAAAGAACAAAGATAGAGCAGATGCTCGTAAATCTCAAGTTGGTACAGGGGATCGTTCTGAAAGAATTAGAACTTACAACTTCCCACAAGGAAGAATAACTGATCACAGAATCAACAAAACAATATTCCAATTACAAAATTTCTTAGATGGAGATATTGAAGAAATGATCGATGATTTGACAAGTTACGATCAAGCTGAAAAATTAAAAATGATGAATTAAAAATTAACTCGAGTTTTGAACTGACCCCCAAAAGTTAGACCAAAAAACTAACTAAAGGAGGTCAGTTTTTTAATGGCAAAATATAGAACAGAATTAAAAATGAAAGTGGTAAAAGAGTATTTAGAATCTAATACCTCATATAAAACTTTATCAGATAAATATCGAATACCAAATAAAAGCATAATAATAACATGGGTAAATACCTACAAAACTCAAGGCTATGAAGGACTAAAAGTAAAAAGAAAAAATACAAAATACCCTTTGGAATTTAAGTTGAATGTAGTAAACTTGTACTTAACAGGAGAAATGTCCTATCAAAGCCTTGCAAACGAATTAAAGATAAGCAATCCAGCGATAATAACAAGATGGGTAAATGACTTTAGAAAACAAGGCATAGAAGGACTAAAACCCAAAAAGAGAGGAAGACCTTCAAAAATGCCAAAGTCAACAAATAAATCAAAAGATATCAAAATAGATTCATCAGAAAAGTTAACTAATTTAGAAGATAATTCATTAACACAGGCACAATTAAAAGAAAAAATAAAGAAATTAGAAGAAAAAAACTATTGGCTTCAACTAGAAAATGATGCAATAAAAAAAAAGATAGAATTATCTCAAATGACAGATGCAGAAATAAGACAATTACTGAAACAATCGGGCTTTTAAGAAGTAAATACAAATTAAAAGGCTTGTTAAAATACTTCAATCTTCCAAAATCAACATATATGTATTGGCAAAAACGCTTAAATATACCAAATAAAGATATGGAAATAGAAAACAAAATACTCAAAATTAGAAAAGAAAATCCAAACTATGGATACAGAAGAATAACAGCGATGTTAAAAAGATTAGGACTAAAAATAAACAAAAAGAAAGTACAAAGATTAGTTCAAAATCTAAAACTTCAAGTAAAAAGTTTTTCAAGAAAATCAAGAAAATACTCATCCTACAAAGGACAAGTAGGGAAAGTAGCAGACAACAAAATAAAAAGAAACTTTAAAGTAGAAAAACCATATACACAAATAACAACTGACACAACAGAATTTAAGTATTTTGAAAAAGATAAATCAGGGACCTACCAAATAAAGAAACTTTATCTAAATCCATATTTAGATATGTACAACAGTGAAATACTAAGCTATGAAATATCGAAACAACCAACTCTAGAACCAATCCTAAAAGCCTTAGACAAAGCCATAGAAATAACTAACAAAACAAAAGAAAAAAGAATATTTCACTCAGATCAAGGCTGGGCATACCAAATAGATCAATACACATCAAAACTAGAATCCAACGGTATCACTCAATCCATGTCAAGAAAAGGAAATTGCTTAGATAACTCACCAATGGAAAACTTCTTCGGAATATTAAAACAAGAAGTATACTACGGAAATAAATTCTATTCATACGAACACTTAAAACAAACAATAGAAGATTTCATAAAATATTACAATGAAGAAAGGATAAAAGAAAAACTAGGATATTTATCACCAGTAGAATATAGAAAGAAAAATGTAGCATAAAAATTTCTACCCCTATGGGTAGAATAGGACAAAAAAACCAGAGACAAATATTTCTAAATGTCTCTGGTACAAAGTCCAACTTTTTGGGGTCACCATAAAATTCAGAAAATTATTCCATAAACCAAACAAATCATGAATAATTTTATCAAAAATTCACGCTAAACAAAAAATCAAAATAATAAAAATACAAATATTTTTAATAATATTTTTACGATACACAATAGGTGATTTTTAATCCATAAAACAACCTATATATTGGATTTAAAATCAAAAGTTTGAGAAAATGAAGAATAATTATCCCATAAAAATATCTCTGAATATATTTTTGTAACAGTGTTGTAATATTTGAACTTATGTAGTATAATGAGCTTAAACTAATATAGTAGTGTGATAAAGGGAACTCTATCAAAGTTAAATGTTTGGATATTTATTAACAAATGTTCTGATGTTTTTTAGAAGTCTGAATAATGTTTTCCATTAATTACACACTAAAATATGATTATAACTACTAGAAATAGTAGCTAAAATAAGGTAGGCGTTGAATTTACCGAACCTAACGCTTGTGGACATTGCCCTTGGGAAATTTTTGGACAGTGGACGAAGCAAGAACACCGATTTAATTAAGTTGGTGAAGTTCGATTGTTGACCACCCTTTTTGGGTAAACAATAACTAAGGAATGGCAATATAATTGCTTGGAAACGAATTTGATTTAAATAGCATTGAATGCAAAAAATTTAAAAGGAGGAGACAAATTCCACCCTTATACAAGGGAAGTTTCCATTGTCATGATAGTATGAAAATTAATAAAAAATTATTAATGGCTGCACTTGCAGGTGCAATTGTAGTTGGTGGCGGAGTTAACACTTACGCAGCTGATGAAGGAATTCCAGAAAAGGTAGACGATTCAGGAAATCCAATTTTCAAATTACCGGATGACTATATTAGTCCAGAAACTGAAGGATCTGAAACTGGTGATACAGACCCAGAAGAAAAACCAGAAACACCACAAAAGAATACTTATACCTTAAGAGTAAGAGAATTAGATAAAGATGGAAATTCAATATCATTTTTAGAAAATAAAGATGGTTTAACAGCACAAGAATTAAGTGAGCTTTCTGATAAAGTTATTACAAAAGAATATAAAATATTAGAAACAATAACATCTGAAGATGGAAAGACAATAACAATCAATGTAACTAAGATTGAAAAAGAAGAAACACCACAAAAGAATACTTATAGCTTAAGAGTAAGAGAATTAGATAAAGATGGAAATGCAATATCATTTTTAGAAAATAAAGATGGTTTAACAGCACAAGAATTAAGTGAGCTTTCTGATAAAGTTATTACAAAAGAATATAAAATATTAGAAACAATAACATCTGAAGATGGAAAGACAATAACAATCAATGTAACTAAGATTGAAAAAGAAGAAACACCACAAAAGAATACTTATAGCTTAAGAGTAAGAGAATTAGATAAAGATGGAAATGCAATATCATTTTTAGAAAATAAAGATGGTTTAACAGCACAAGAATTAAGTGAGCTTTCTGATAAAGTTATTACAAAAGAATATAAAATATTAGAAACAATAACATCTGAAGATGGAAAGACAATAACAATCAATGTAACTAAGATTGAAAAAGAAAAGAAACCAGAAGAAGAAGTTACAATCAAAGTAAACTTAATCTTTGCAAATGGAAGTAAACAAACAGCAGAATTCAAAGGAACATTTGAAGAAGCAACAGCAGAAGCATACAGATATGCTGACTTATTAGCAAAAGAAAATGGTAAATATACAGCAGACTTAGAAGATGGTGGATACACTATCAACATTAAATTCGCTGGAAAAGAAGAAGAACCAGAAAAACCAGTAGAAAAAGAAGAAGTTACAATCAAAGTTAACTTAATCTTTGCAGATGGAAAAACACAAACAGCAGAATTCAAAGGAACATTTGAAGAAGCAACAGCAGAAGCTTACAGATATGCAGACTTATTAGCAAAAGTAAATGGTGAATATACAGCAGACTTAGAAGATCGTGGATACACTATCAACATCAAATTTGCTGGAAAAGAACAACCAGGCGAAAATCCAGGAATCACAATTGATGAATGGTTATTAAAGAATGCTAAAGAAGAAGCAATCAAAGAATTAAAAGAAGCAGGAATCACTTCTGATTTATACTTCAGCTTAATCAATAAAGCAAAAACAGTTGAAGGCGTAGAAGCATTAAAGAACGAAATCTTAAAAGCACACGCTGGAGAAGAAACACCAGAATTAAAAGATGGATATGCAACATATGAAGAAGCAGAAGCAGCAGCTAAAGAAGCTTTGAAAAATGATGATGTTAACAACGCATACGAAATAGTTCAAGGTGCAGACGGAAGATACTACTATGTATTAAAGATTGAAGTTGCAGACGAAGAAGAACCAGGTGAAGACACTCCAGAAGTTCAAGAAGGTTACGCAACTTACGAAGAAGCAGAAGCAGCAGCTAAAGAAGCATTAAAAGAAGATAAAGTTAACAATGCATACGAAGTAGTTCAAGGTGCAGACGGAAGATACTACTATGTATTAAAAATCGAAGATAAAGAAGATGAACAACCAGGTGAAGAACCAGGCGAAAACCCAGGAATCACAATTGATGAATGGTTATTAAAGAATGCTAAAGAAGACGCAATCAAAGAATTAAAAGAAGCAGGAATCAGTTCTGACATATACTTTGATGCAATCAACAAAGCAAAAACAGTAGAAGGCGTAGAAGCGTTAAAGAACGAAATCTTAAAAGCACACGCTGAAAAACCAGGCGAAAACCCAGGAATCACAATTGATGAATGGTTATTAAAGAATGCTAAAGAAGCTGCAATCAAAGAATTAAAAGAAGCAGGAATCACTGCTGAATATCTATTCAACTTAATCAACAAAGCAAAAACAGTAGAAGGCGTAGAATCATTAAAGAACGAAATCTTGAAAGCACACGCTGAAACACCAGAAGATCCAGAAAAACCTGAAAAACCTGAAGATCCAGATGCTGAAGAAGCATTAAAGAAAGCAAAAGAAGCTGCAATCAAAGAATTAAAAGAAGCAGGAATCACTTCTGACATATTCTTTGATGCAATCAACAAAGCAAAAACAGTAGAAGGCGTAGAAGCGTTAAAGAACGAAATCTTGAAAGCACACGCTGAAAAACCAGGCGAAAACCCAGGAATCACAATCGATGAATGGTTATTAAAGAACGCTAAAGAAGACGCAATCAAAGAATTAAAAGAAGCAGGAATTACTTCTGACATATACTTTGATGCAATCAACAAAGCAAAAACAGTTGAAGGCGTAGAATCATTAAAGAACGAAATCTTAAAAGCACACGCTGAAAAACCAGAAGATCCAGAAAAACCTGAAAAACCAGAAGATCCAGATGCTGAAGAAGCATTAAAGAAAGCAAAAGAAGCTGCAATCAAAGAATTAAAAGAAGCAGGAATCACTTCTGACATATACTTTGATGCAATCAACAAAGCAAAAACAGTTGAAGGCGTAGAAGCATTAAAGAATGAAATCTTAAAAGCTCATAAAAAAGATGAAAAACCTGGTGAAGGACAAAAACCAGAAGACAAAAAACCTGGTGAAGATAAAAAACCAGAAGACAAAAAAACTGGTGAAGATAAAAAACCAGAAGACAAAAAACCAGGTAAAACAGATAAAGATTCTCCAAAGAAAAAAGAAAAAGCTAAATTACCAAAAGCTGGTAGCGAAGCTGAAATCTTAACATTAGCAGCAGCAGCTTTATCAACAGCAGCAGGTGCTTACGTTTCACTTAAAAAACGTAAATAATTAATCTTTCTCAGAGAAGATTTATAAAAATGGGACCAGAAATGGTCCCATTTTTTAATGCGAAAAACTGATACATTTTCTTGTATCAGTTTTTTTATGCTTATTTTCTTGTGAGTATGTCCAAGTTTGTCGTATAATCATCTATCAAAAGTCTGGCGAGCTTTGCTTTTTGGATTTTGTCTTCGATGCTTTTCTTGGATTCTAGTGTTGTGATTTTTTGATTATTCGCAAGTATTATGTGTCCTGTTTTTATTTCTTCGATGGATTCGATGTTGAACAGTCCATAACTTCCATCGTTTTTGGATATTGGTTTTCTGACTTTGATCATGCAGTACGTTCCGTTTTTAAAACAAATAGGAGGATTTTTGGTTATGTTCAAGGATTTTTTGATTAATTTCTTGGCCTCTGTGATGTCTAATAATTGGTTACGGGCGATTTTTTTAATGCAGCAATCCAATGAACAATAATTGGTAGTGGTGAAATCATTAAAATAAAGTTGGACTGCATTGCCGATATTGTCTACGTATATCGGAATGATTGCTTGTAATTGTTTCATTGATTCTCCTTTTATTTATGATAATTTTATTATAGCAGAACATACGTTCTTATTCAAGCGTTTTCAATTTGAATTTACAATGAATTGGTTTATTTTGTGAAGAATAATGATGATTTTTTACAAAATAATCGAATAGTTCACGCTATTACCATCTGTTTTGGTGTGGTTTTACGTTTCATTCTTGATTAATAAAATCTTATTATCGATTGTAAAATTGAGTAAAAGGAGATGGAAATCATGAATTTTGATGAGATAGATTATATTGTGAATAACAAAATTTTGAATGATAAGAGAATTTACAAGGCTTTTGAGCCGTTGATTATTAGTAGTATAAAAAAATATTATGATAGGACGGATATTTTTGAGGAGCTTGTAGATGATGGCAAGACTGAGATTATGTATGCGATTATGGAGTATGATGGTTTGAAGAAGGTTCCGTTCAATTATTATTTGAAGCAGAGGTTGAGGTTTTTCTATTTGAAGAAGAATCCTAGAAAAAGTGTTTCGTCGTTGAATTATACTAATGAGGATGGAGATGAGGTGATGAATTTGATTGAATCTGATGAGAATATCGAACAGGATTTTGAGGATAGGTTGGAGATTAAAAAGCTTTATGAGAGGGTGCGTAAGCTTCCCGAAAAGCAACAGAAGATTATTTATGAGAATTTCCTACGTGAAAAAAGCGCTAAGGAGATTTGCAAAGAATTGAATATGAAACAGTCGACATTCTACAATACGAGAAGCAAGGCTTTGGAGAATTTGCGCAAGATGTATTGAGCTTTGGGTGTGGAGTGGTGGGTTAATATAGATGGAATCGGTGCGATTCCATTTTTGTTTGCGTGGAAATATTTAATTGTATGCGTGGTGGTGCGTGAATTTTCGTGATTTGTGGTATATTATAATAAGTATATATTTTAATGAGGGGGACAAGGTGGATATTTTAGAGTTGATGCACAAGAGGCATTCTGTTAGAAAATACATAGATGAAGAGATTGATAATTCTGTGAAGGAGATTATTGAACAGAAGGTTGATGAGGTCAATCGTGAGTCGAGTTTGAATATAAGGGCTGTGTTTGATGACAAGGAAGGGTTCAATTCAAAGCTTGCGAAGTACGGAAAGTTTGAGAATGTGAATAATTTTCTGATTATGAAGGGTGTAGGCAATGATTTGAGCGAGGTTTGTGGATATTACGGCGAGAAGCTTGTGATGGAACTTATGAATTTGGGTTTGGGTTCGTGCTGGGTTGCTCTTACATATAATAAGAAGAATATAAGAAAATACATAGAGCCTAACGAAAACTTGGTGATTGTGATTGCGTTCGGTATTCCTGCAAACTGGGGTTATAATCACAAGAGCAAACTTCCAAGACAAGTGTCAAATGTGAGTGATAATTCGCCACAATGGTTCAAGGATGGTGTCGATTGTGCTCTTGATGCTCCGACTGCGATTAATCAACAAAAATTTATGTTGACTTTGGTTGATGATAAGGTGAAGGCGAAGGCGAGGTTTGCTCCGTCAGCGAAGGTCGATTTGGGAATTGTGAAATACCATTTCGAAGTGGGAAGTGGCAAGGATCATTCCATATGGATATAATGATTTAATTTTAAAAGCAAAATAAAAATTAAAAATCAAAAGTCAAAGATAAAAATCAAAAGTCAAAGATATTGCAAAGATTGCAAATACTATTGATTATGCGCTCGTAAGGGTGTATAATAATATTAAGGTCAAAGAAAGTCAAAAACAAATTACGGGAGGTTTTTTATGGAATATAAAGATTATTACAAAGTTTTGGGGGTGGATAAAAAGGCGAGCTCCCAAGAAATTAAAAAAGCATACCGAAAACTCGCCAAGAAATATCACCCTGATTTAAATAAAGGCGATGAGAAATCACAAGAAAAATTTAAGGAAATAAACGAGGCTTACGAGGTTTTGGGTAACGAAGATAAGCGTAAAAAATACGATATGTTTGGCTCAAATTATAATTTCCAAGGCGGACAAAACTTCGATCCGAATGCGTACGATTTTGGAAACTTCGGAGGATTTGGTGGTTTCGGCAAAAATTCTGGATCTTACACTTACACAACTGGTGGAAGTGGCGGAGGATTCTCGGACTTTTTCAATGCGTTTTTCTCAGGTGGACAAGGTAGCGGCGGAGGATTTTCCGATATTTTCGGTGGATTCAAAGGCGCTGGAAGAAAATCACAACCAAGGCAAAGATACGACACGGACATTTCCGTTTCCCTATCAGATATCTACAACGGTGTAGAAAAAAGATTGGGACTTATGATTGGAGATAAAAGTGTCAATTTGAATTTGAAGGTTCCAAAAGGAATTTTGCCTGGTAAAAAGATTAAGGTCAAGGGCGAAAAATTCGGCGTTGACGGGGACATTTACGTGAAAATTAACTTGGTTGATGTGTACAACAAGCTTGAAGATCACAATATTATCAAGAAGGTTGAACTTAAACCATGGGAAGCTTATTTTGGAAAATCTATCAATGTTGAAACGATTAGTGGCGAAAGAATCAAGGTTAAGATTCCGAAAAATATCAAGGCTAATCAAAGAATTAGGATTAAAGATAAGGGATTCGTGGATATGAAAGGTGTCAAAGGTGATTTGTATCTTGAAATTTCCATCGTAAATCCTACAAAATTAAACGAAGAACAAGAAAAATTATATAAACAATTATACGATATTTCTGAATAATGTTAGGGGGTAAGGTTTATGGATTTAAATAAATTCACACAAAAATCTGTTCAAGCAATTCAAGATGCGCAAAATACTGCGATAAAATTGGGCAATCCGGAAGTTACGGATGTTCATTTGAGCTATGCATTGTTGTCTGATTCAGATTCAATAGTTGCAAAGACTATTCAAAAAATCGGCGCTGATTACAAAAAAATTGTGAGCGCTTTTAATCAAAAAATAGATTCTCTTCCAAAAAACGACAGTCAATCGAGTGTGTACCCAAGCACTGCTTTTCAAAGAATTTTGTTGAAGGCAGAAGATGAAGCTAAGTCAATGGGAGACAGTTTCGTGTCAGTGGAACATATTTTTATGAGTGTTTTGGGAGAAAAAAACACTGTTAGTGCAGTTTTGTTGAAGGATTTTAATGTCAACAAGCAAAACTTCGCATCTAATTTGAAGGATTTGAGGGGAAATCAAAAGATAGATTCTGATAATCCTGAAGATACAACTGATGTGTTGACAAAATACGGTCGTAATTTGACTGATTTGGCGAAGGAAGGCAAACTCGATCCAGTTATCGGTCGTGACGATGAAATCAGACACAGCGTTAGGATTTTGAGTCGTAGAACGAAGAACAATCCAGTGTTAATCGGTCAACCAGGTGTTGGTAAGACTGCGATTGTGGAAGGCTTGGCGCTTAGAATTGTGAACGACGATGTTCCAGAAACTTTGAGAAACAAATCTATTTTTGCGTTGGACATGGGAAGTTTGATTGCCGGTGCGAAATTCAGAGGAGAATTTGAAGAAAGATTGAAGGCTGTCTTAAAAGAAGTGGCAGAATCTGACGGCAAAATCATTATGTTTATCGACGAAATTCACACTTTGGTCGGAGCTGGAAAATCAGAAGGAGCAATGGATGCTGCAAACTTGTTGAAGCCAATGTTAGCACGTGGTGAAATCAGAACAATCGGCGCTACAACGTTGGATGAATACAGAAAATACATCGAAACAGATGGTGCATTGGAAAGAAGATTCCAAAAAGTTTTGGTTGAAGAGCCTTCAGTAGAAGACACGATTTCGATATTACGTGGTATTAAGGACAAATACGAGATTTATCACGGAATTAAGATCACTGACAATGCTGTAATCGCTGCGGCAACTTTGTCGGATAGATATATTACTGACAGATTTTTACCTGACAAGGCGATTGATTTGATGGACGAAGCAAGTGCGATGGTTAGAACTGAGATAGATTCTATGCCTGAAAGCATCGACGAAACTAAGAGAAAAATATTGCAACTTGAAATCGAACGTGCTGCTTTGAACAAAGAAGACGATGAAATGAGTAAAATCAGACTCGAAAATTTGGAAAAAGAATTGCAAGATACTAAAAACGAGTTTGATGCGATGTATATGGAATGGACTCAACAAAAATCCAAGGTTGACGAAATCAAGGACACAAAATCTGAAATCGAATCCGTTAAACACCAAATGGAAGAAGCTCAAAGAAAATACGATTTTGAAAAATTATCTGAATTAAAATACGGAAAATTAGTCGAACTTGAAAACAAGCTTGAAGAATTGAACAAAAAAATGGACGAAGACGACAATTCTATCATAAAAGAAAGCGTAACTGAAGATGAAATCGCAGAAGTTGTGAGCAAGTGGACATCAATTCCTGTGACAAAATTAGTGGAAACAGAACGCGACAAGATTTTGAACATGGACAAGTTGTTGCACAAGAGAGTTGTGGGACAAGATGAAGCTGTAACTGCTGTGACTGACGCAATCATCAGAGCTAGAAGCGGTTTGAAATCGCTCAACAGACCAATCGGTTCCTTTATATTCCTTGGACCAACTGGTGTTGGTAAGACAGAACTTGCAAAAGCTTTGACTGAAAATATGTTTGATGACGAAAAGAATTTGATTCGTATCGATATGTCAGAATATATGGAAAAACACGCAGTAAGTAGACTTGTCGGAGCTCCTCCTGGATATGTTGGATACGATGAAGGTGGTCAACTAACTGAAGCTGTCAGAAGAAAACCATACTCAGTGATTTTGTTCGACGAAATCGAAAAAGCGCATCCAGATGTGTTCAACATTTTGTTGCAAGTTTTGGATGACGGACGTTTGACTGACAACAAAGGTAGAACTGTCGATTTCAAAAACACAATAATAATCATGACAAGTAACATTGGCTCGATGGATTTGATTGAAGGAATTGACGACAGCGGAAATATTTCTGATGAAAGCAGAAATTCTGTAATGGATGAATTGAAATCACGATTCAAACCAGAATTTTTGAACAGAATTGACGATATCGTAATGTTCAAACCGTTGACAAAAGATGACATCTACAAGATTATTGAAAAACAAGTTTCGTTGTTGCAAAAACAATTGGAAGACAGACAAATCACTATCGAAATTGACGAATCTGCAGAAGATTTGATTATCGACAAAGCATACGATGTATTGTACGGTGCAAGACCAGTTAAGAGATTTATCGAATCAAATGTTGAGACAAAACTCGGACGTGAATTGATAAAAGGAACTGTAACTGACAAAGACACTGTCGTTATTACAAATGTAGATGGTGAATTGGGAATTAAAAAGAAATAGATTTTGGGGAAATAGGCAACGGGGGTTGCCTATTTTTTTATTGTGGTTAGCTGCACAAGGATACGGAATAAAAGTCGTAACACGCATCGTCTGGCTTACGAAAATTGGCGAATTCTAATCTCGAAATTCTAAAATCTCAAACTCGTGCTACGCACTCAAACAATGAGATTTTTTAACGAATTTCTTCGATTGAATTTGATACAATTTTCTCCAGATGACTCGCTTAGTTACGAGCTTTTATTATAGTGCTACATTGATTCTTAGCAAATGCAGTAATCTGCTTTTGTATATCTACAGGGATAAAGAGATTAATATAAAAAATATCATTTAAAAATAGGCAAGTTTTATAACGGGGGAGAGAGGGAGAATAAAAAACTTCGGTGCTGCGTAAAAAGTGGATTACCGATTTTGCTAAGAATATCATCGGGAGAAAATAACTAAAAATCCAAGCGAAGTGACCCGTAGAAAATCTCACTCGTGCCAGCCGGAGGCGCACTTGAGATTTTAGGGTCACGAGTGTGAGGATTTTTTTATTTTCGTAAGTCAGATATTCGTGCAAATCGGTTTTCCACTTTTTGTAAGCATTGAAATATCCCAATCCTGCAACTTTGAACCAACCCACGCCCCCCTTATAGAAAAAAACACAATTTCTTGTTACAATATTAATAGAGACAAATGATTTATGGCGTAAAATTATAACACGAGGAGTGACAATGAAGGTAAGAAAAGCGGTTATTCCTGCGGCGGGTTTTGGTACGAGGATGCTTCCTGCATCGAAATCTGTTCCGAAGGAGATGCTTCCAATCTACGACAAACCAACTTTGCATCATATTGTAAAGGAGGTTGTGGATTCTGGAATTACGGATATTTTGATTATTATAAGCAAGGATAAGGGATCTATCGAGGATTATTTTGATGTGAATTTCGAATTGGAATACGAATTGAATAAGAAGTCTTCGGAGATATCACGAGAAATTCACGAGCTTTCGAAGATGGCGAACATTTACACTATTAGACAGAAGAAGAAAAATGGTCTTGGCGATGCGATAAAATACGCGGAAAGTTTTGTTGGTGATGAGCCTTTTGCGATTTTGTTGGGAGATGATATTATTTACAATACTTCTGATGAACTTCCTTGTATCAAACAAATGGCTGATATTTACGAAAAGGAAGAGTCTCCGGTTTTGGGTGTTCAAGAAGTTTCGTGGGATGATGTCGATAAGTACGGGATTGTGAATGGTGTGAAGACTTCGGATAGAATTACTGAGGTTGAGTCGTTGGTTGAAAAACCAAGCCGTGAGGAGGCTACAACTAACTTGGCAATTCTTGGAAGATACATTGTAACGCCAGATATTTTTCCGATTCTTCACGAAACAAAACCTGGCAAGAATAACGAAATTCAATTGACTGATGCTTTGAACAACTTAGCCGAAAAACGCAAGATGATTGCGTATGATTTCATCGGCAAGAGATATGATGTAGGTAACAAGCTTGGTTTTGTGAAGGCTACGGTTGATTTTGCACTTCATGATGAGAAAATAAAGGACGAATTGTTAAAGTTTTTAAAGGAAAAATAATTATTAGCTATTGGCACAAGGTGTCAGTAGCTTTTTTATTTGAAAACAATTTGTTGTGATAAAATAAGACAGAGGTGTGTTATGAATATTGCAATCGTAGATGACGAAGAGAATATAAGAAATTTGTATGCAAAATACTGCGAAGAATGGGCGAATATCAAGAAAATCGATTTGAAGACTGAACTTTTTACATCTGGTGAGAATTTTATATTCAATTACGATGAAAATGATTATATAGATATTTTATTGTTGGATGTTGAGATGAAAAAAATTAATGGCGTGGAATTATCCAAGAGAATTCGTGAGAAAAATTCTGATATTCAGATTATTTTCATAAGTGGTTATCCAGAATATATCGGATACGGATATGATGTCAATGCTTTGAATTTCTTGATTAAGCCTATAAAAAAGGAGAAACTTTTCGACCTTTTGGACAAGGCAACTAATCAAATGAACAACAAGGAGAAGTTCATTATAGTAAAGGACAACGGGATTAATACGAAGATTTTGTTGAAGGATATCTTAAGTTGTATTTCGGACAAAAATTACGTGGATATTTTCGCACAAAATAAAAGTTACAGAATTAGGATGACGTTGACACAACTATTGGATATGCTGGATGATAGGTTTTTCAAGGTGAGTCGTTCGGAGATTATTAATATTGAAAAAATCGCAGAAACAAAGAAGGATTATGTTTTGTTGGAAGATGATAGCAAATTTTTGTTGTCAAATGCGAAGTTCAACGAGCTTAACAGAAAAATTATTGAGTTTTATTAGGTGAGATATGAGATTTTTAAGTAAAATTAGGATTTTATTTTCAAAAAAAGATATTTTTGAATATCAACAACAACTGTTGAACACTCATTATCAAGAAGTGGAGAATATGTATCGCGATATAAGAAAGTTTCGCCACAATTACAGAAACCACTTGCAAACTTTGCGCTCTTTTGTGGCTGAAAATGATATGGAATCTATAAAGAACTACTTGGATAATTTGGATGAGAATTTGCATTCTATCGCTCCTGTGATTAGGACGGGAAATAGGATGGCAGATGCTATTTTGAATTCCAAGATAACTATGGCTACTAATGAAAACATAAAATGCATTGCAGACTGCAAGATTTCGAATATTTTGGATATAAAAGATATCGATTTGGCGACGATTATCGGAAATTTGTTCGACAATGCGATTGAATCGGTGAGAAATTTGCCAGAAGAGGACAGATTTATCAGGATTTATATGGATATGAAGGGCAATAAATTGTACATTTCATTTACTAACAAGACAAGCAGCAAAAAACAGGAGAAGTTTGGCAGAATTTTCAAATCGACAAAGGGCGAGAACAGAGGCCTGGGGCTTATCAGTATTGACGAAATCGTCGACAAATACGACGGTTACATCAACAGAAATTCAGAGGACAATGCTTTTACGACGGAGATTTTGATATAGTCATCCCTGTTTTTGATATGCTTATCCCTAAAACGAAAATACGATAGTATTTCGGTTAAGATATTATTGGGAGGTAGTTATGAAGAAAAAATATTCTACAAATGATAATATTAAATTTATGTTCAATCTTGCGTGGAACAACCAAAAAAGTTTGATTTTCATGCTGATAATTATGGCTATCACAACTGCTGGAATTGATATTTTAGAGTTGTACTTTACTCCACAAATTATCAAAATGGTTGAAAACTCACAAGATTTCACAACAATTATGCTTACTGTTGTTGTGTTTGCGGTTTTGATTTTCGTCTGTTCAGCGACAAAAGAGTCGTTGGATTTGAGGATCTTGCCGAAAAAAATCTACGTGAGAACTTTGATATTAAATCAATGTATCGAAAAATTCTTGTCGATGGATTACGAGATGACTTTGGACAAGAATGTGTTGGATTTATCAGAAAAGGCGAACGTAAACTTAGAAGGAAATGATAAAGCTACAGAACATATCTGGATTACGATGAAAGACGTTTTGTATTTACTAATCAGCACGAGTGTGTATTTGATTTTACTTGCAAGGCTTCCTATTTTCATAATTTTGGTGTCGATTATCGCCAGTTTGATTAGTTTTCTGTATTCCAAAAAACTTAAACAATGGAAGTACGATAACAGGAAAACACAAGCTAAGTTTGAAAAGGAATTCAACTACATTAATTCAGTTAGTAGCCACAAACACGCAAAAGATATCAGGATGTTCGGGCTTGGAAATTGGCTGGAAGATATTTACGACAGTGTTTTTGTCTTGTACGATGATTTCTTGAACAAGATGGGCAACAAAATGTTGATGGCAGATTTCTTGGATTGCGTGTTCAACCTTTTGAGAAATTCCGTTACATATTATTATTTGATAAATTTTGCAGTGAATGGCAAGATCGACGCAAGTATGTTCTTGTTGGCTTTTTCCGCACAAACAAAATTCGGCTACGATATTCAAAGATTGTTCAATTTTCTGAGTGTGCTTTTTATGGAAGCGAAGGACATCGCAACTGTAAGAGAGTTTGTTGATTTAGAAGAAAATTTCAAAAAGGATGGAGGAATCGAATTAAATCCCGACGAGGATATTACTATAAAATTCGAAAACGTGGGATATAAATATCCGGGTAGTGACGAATTTGTATTGGAGAATGTGAACTTCCAAGTCAATCCACAAGAAAAGGTCGCTGTAGTTGGACTCAATGGATCGGGGAAAACTACTTTGATTAAACTTTTGATAGGATTTTTGGATCCGACAGAGGGGCGTGTGCTTGTTAATGGGATTGATTTGAGAGAACTCAACAGAAGAAAATACTACGAGATTTTCTCTGCGGTGTTCCAAGATTATTCGATATTGCCAGAAACTATTTACATGAATGTAACGCAATCAAAATCCACAGATGATGTGGAAGGCGTGGAAGAAGTGTTGAAATTGGCAGGACTTTACGACAAAGTTAAGGAATTTCCTAATGGTGTATTCAACACGATTGAAAAATATATCTACCAAGATTCACCAGTTTTATCAGGTGGAGAAACTCAAAAACTACTTCTTGCGAGAGCTTTGTACAAGAATTCGAAGTTTTTGATATTGGATGAGCCGACAGCAGCGCTTGACCCATTAGCAGAAAGAGATTTGTACAACAAATACAATGAACTAACGAAAAACCACACATCGATTTTTATTTCTCATAGAATGGCTTCGACGAGATTTTGCGATTACATTTTGCTGATTGGAAATAAGGGGATTGAAGAACGTGGAACTCACGAAGAATTGATGGAAAAAGGTGGAACGTACAAGTATTTGTTCGACACTCAAGCGAAATATTACAGGGAGGACTACAATGCAAAAGAATCTTAAACTATTCAAAGATACTTGGAGTGTTTTGTGGAAAAATTACAAAAAACTAATCATCAACTACACTCTTAACTGTTTATTCTCAGCAGTTTTCCCGTTAATTAGTATTTACGCATCTGCTAGAATGATAGATGGAATTGTTAACAAGATGCCTGTGCGATTTGTAGGTAAATGGGCAGTAATTGCTTTGTTGTCAGTGTTTTTCATTCAAATTATTATCGCCTTGACGAATAAAATCCAAAACACATACAATGACAAGAAATACGAGATATTTTTCCACATTTTATCCGAAAAATACAATGAATTGGATTACAAACAATCCCAAGATACAGAAATTATTGGAGAAAAATCGAATATAGAACAAAACATAAACTTCGGTGAATTCGGAATTATAAGAGTTCTTTACGCATACGATATGATATTGGAGTCTTTATTGGCGATGATAGGTAGTTTGGTGTTGTCGTATCAATTTTTAGTGACGAAATGGAACGCACCAGAAAAATTTTCGTTATTGAATAGCACTTGGATAAATGTTTTGTTGATTGTAGTTGTTGTATTTTTATCGTGGATTTCACAGAAAATTAACGGAAAACAATTTGAAATTTGGCATAAAATAAATGAAGAAGGAAAATTTGGAAATCGAGTGTTCTCATTTTATTTTTTTAGGATGAGAGATCAATATAGAATGCTTGATACTAGAATGTATCGTCAATATAATATTGCATCTAATATGCTTAATGAATGTGGGGTTTTCAATCCTGGTGGAGTTTTTGACAGAATTATGTCGACAGAAGGTGTCACATACAAAATACTCAGCGAATTTTTCTCGAAATTACAAGTTTTGTTGATTTATCTTGTCGTAGTATCCAAATCATTGCTCGGAGCTATTTCAATAGGAATGCTCAGCCAATATTTGGGAAGTTTGATCAATTTTACAAGCAATTTGTCGAAATTCTTAGAAGGAGTTGCATTGTATAAAGGTAACACTCCGTACGCAGAACTTACGATGGATTATTTGCACAAAAAATCGGAGTTTTACAATGGAAGTTTGACTACAGAAAAAAGATCCGACAAAAAATACGAAGTCGAATTTAAAAATGTCAGCTTCAAATATCCTGGAACTGACAATTGGATATTGAAAAATATCAATTTGAAATTCGACCTTGGGAAAAAATTGGCGATTGTAGGGCAAAACGGTTGTGGCAAGACTACTTTTGTGAAGTTGTTGATTAGATTTTACGATGTTACTGAAGGGGAAATCTTGTTGAATGGAATTAACATCAAAAAATACAGATATGATGAGTATTTGAAAATATTCTCAGTTGTATTCCAAGATTTTAATTTGTTCGCATATCCATTGGCGCAAAACGTCGCATCTGGAATGGATTACGACGAAGAAAAAGTAGTTCAATCGCTCAAAGATGTCGGAATGTACGACGATGTTCGAAAATGGGACAAGGGAATCCAAACTTATCTGTACAAAGATATCGACGAAAATGGAATCAGCGTTTCCAAAGGTCAAGAACAAAAAATCGCCATTGCAAGAGCGTTGTACCAAGACAGTCCGTTCTTGATATTGGATGAACCGACTGCGAGCCTTGACCCTATAAGTGAAGCTGAAATTTACGAGAAATTGGGCGAAATAATCAAAGACAGAACTGCGATTTTTATATCTCATAGGTTATCTAGTTGCAAATTCTCCGACAAAATTATCGTGTTCGATAAGGGAGAAATTGCTGAAACTGGAGATCACGACAGCTTAATAAGCAAGAACGGAATGTACAAAAAATTGTGGGATGCACAAGCGGAATTTTACGTATAGAAAATGATATTATTTCCTCGATATATGGTATAATTTTTATTAAGGAGGAAGGTATGAATAAAAAGAAGTTATTGATAGCTTTTCTACTAGCATTTTCAATGACAACAGGAATTAGTTACGCCGAAGAAGAAATTATTTCACCAATAGTTGAAATAAATGACGAACAATTAAATCCCGAAAATAGTTCAAAACAAGAAAATTCTACAGAAAAAGCTAACCAAACAGAAAAAAAGGACGAAGAACAACCAAATGAACAACCAAAAAAAGAACAACACAAGGAAGTTCTTACGGACAAAAATGTAGCTGAAAGAGTGGAAGGACATGACAGGTTTGAATCTGCAAACAAAATCCACGACAAGTTTTTCGAAAAGACAGAAGAAGTTGTACTTACATCCAGCGATGTTTTCGCAGATGCTATAAGCTCTGGCAACATCACTGATGGCAAAATGCCTATTTTGTACACAGAAGGTTCATCTTTAAACGCAAAAACTAAAAAACAACTTCAAGACAGAAAAATCAAAAAAGTTCACATCATTGGTGGCGAAAAGACAATCAGCAAAGATGTTGAAGAATTTTTGAAAAAAATGGGAATCGAAGTTGAAAGAATCGACGGACATGACAGATACGCTGTCAACGCAAAATTAGCAAAGAACAAGAAAAATGCGGACACATTGGTGTTTGCAAGTGGAGAAAATTATGCAGATAGTTTGAGTTCTGTTGGACTTGCAAACAAAACAAAATCTCCAATTCTTCTAGTACAAAAAAATGTACTACCTACATCAATCAAAGAGTATTTATCATCAATCGATAAGACAAAGATTTTAAAAAGTTATATTGTAGGTGGAACTAACAGCATTAGCGATTCTGTAAAAGCAGAAATCGACAGCATTCTTAATTTGAAATCCACAAGAATTGCAGGAGCTGACAGATACAAAACAAGCGTTGAAGTATCCAAAGTAGCTTATCCAAACGCCAAAAAAGCTATATTTACAACGGGAGAAGTGTATGCAGATGCATTAGCAGCAGCTCCTGTTAGCCAAAAAATCGACGCTCCAATTGTTTTAGTTCCAAAAGACAACATTCAATTGGAAAAAGAAGCGAACTCTTCTAACAAAACTCAAACTCACGAAAACTACTTGAAAGGTTTGAATGTAGAAGAAAAATCTTATGTTTTTGGCGGAGAAAACTCTATCTCAGATGATTGCTTCACAAATATTAAGAACGCATTATTAAAGAAAGATTTAATCAAAGTTTATAAAACTGATAGAAATGTATTCAGATTAAAAGATTACGTTGTTAATAACAAAGCTATCACTTTGTTAACTGAAATGAAAGATTCAGCTAAAAAAGTAATCGATGTTGCAGTTAACAAGATTTTGAAGGTTGTTAAGGTCGAAGATAAATGGGTTAATTTGTCATTCAATGGAATTAACGGCTGGATTAGACCGGAAGGATTCAAATATTACAATCCAAAAGATTTCGGAATATCACACATCACAGTTCCAAATATAATGAACCAAATGAATCCAAAATCACAACGTGGCATTAAACAAAAAGCTGCTCCAATTGGTTGTGAACCAACAGCAATGTATCACGCATTACAAGCAAAAGGTTATGCGTTAGGTTACACTTACAACGAATTTTTGAATCAACTTCCTATGAACACTAACAATAATAACACAGGTTTTTCAAGAAATCCTTACGTTTGGGATGCTTATTACCACACAAGAGTTATGGCGACATATATGAATCCAGAACCAATGACTAAGTTTGCGAACAGATTTGCAAATGGAAAAGCAGAAAATATTTCTGGTTCAAATATGAGAGATATAATAGCGGAACTTCAAAATGGTAACACAATCATGTACTACGGAACATTAAGATGGGAAAAACCAAGATGGTCAACTAATGTTTACGGAAAGAGATTTTTCGCAAACAACCACGGAATTTGTATCAACGGCTACAATCCAAAAACAAACAGATTCTACTTGGCAGACCCTTGGTACTCAAACGAAATCACAAAATCATATAGCGAAGTATCGGAAAATTATTTGTCAAGAAGAATGGCAGTAGTAGTAAGATAGATGAATGGTCTCTTTTATAGGGACCATTTTTTTATTGACGATTATAAAAATGAGCAAACTTAATGCACGAATATCTAGACTACTGAAATTGTTGATTTCTAAATCTTAAAATTGGAAAAGTTAAACCCAAAATTGTAATAGTTTGTTATAAAAAAATGTGGACTGTTTTAATAGGAAATAGCGTCAATAAAAAGTTTTAACTTTATTGCTTTTATGATGTATAATATAATTACAAATACAAAAACGGTATCCAAATGAAAGGTGACCTAGTATTAATAATTAGAAGGAGAAAATTTATGAAAAACAAAAAAATTTTAGGCTTAATGTTAGCTGGAATGATGTTAGCTAACATAGTTCCACAAGTGTCATTTGCAGCTAATGGCGTGGATGTTCAAAGAATTAAGGGCAACAACAGATACGATACGTCAATCGAAATTAGTAAACATGCCTTTTCGAAAAGTGACAAGGTTGTAGTGGTTAGTGGAGAAAAATTTGCCGATGCTTTGACTGCTGGAAACTTTGCTGATCAAGCACCAATTTTATTGACTGAAAAAGCAGGAGCATCTTCCGATTTACAAAAAGAAATCGCCAGACTTGGAGCAAAAGAAGTCATCATTATCGGTGGTAAGGGTTCTGTATCTGAAAGTGTAGAAAAAACACTAAAACTTCAAGGTAAAAAAATCACTAGAATTTCTGGAAATGACAGATACGAAACATCAACAAAAGTAGCTGAAGCATTAAATGCTAAGAACAATATCGTATTGGCTAATGGAGAAAAGTTCGCTGATGCTTTGTCTGCAGCTCCTTACGCTATTGCAAAAAACAAAACTCTTGTATTAACTAACGGAAAAACCTTGCCAAAAGGCGTTGAAGCAAAAGACATCAGTACTATAATTGGTGGCAAAAATTCTGTAAGTATTAAAGGATTAGAAAATGTAGCGAGAATTTCCGGCAAGAATAGAAATGATACTTCAATTGAAGTAATGAAACAAATCGGGACAACTGAAAAAGCTGTAATCGCTGATGGAAGAGATTATCCAGACGCTTTATCAGCAGCACCACTTGCAGTTAAAATGAATTCAGGAATTTTATTATCTGACGATTCTGCAATTGACAGCATAAAATCATTTATAGACAAAAATGGAATTAAGCAAGTAACTATAATTGGTGGCGAAAAATCAGTTTCAAAAACTCAATACGAAAAATTAACTGGCGAATATAAACCAGAAAAGAAACCAGAAAAGAAACCAGAAAAGAAACCAGAACAAAAACCAAGTGCTGAAGGTAAAAGAGTAAAAGACACTAATCTTTCTAACTTCAATATCAACACACCTCTTTCATTAAGAGAAGAAGAATTAGCTAAAAGAATCAATGACTATCGTAAATCAAAAGGATTAAAGCCATTAAAAGTTTCTAAGTCATTGACATTTGTTGCAAGAACTCACAACAACGACCAAAACAAATATTACAGCGAAAGTTGGAAGGACAAAAGAGGAATACCAGCAAATCTTCACAGCTGGTCAAATCACGGAAAATGGAAACCGGTAATGTATACGCCAGATCACAAATACCAAGAAGGTATGTGGAATAAACCAAAAGAATTGACAAACTTCAAAGTTGACGGATACGAAATTTCTGCGATGAGTGATTTCACAACAGATGATGCAGCATCAAGAGCACTTAATATTTGGAAGAATTCCCAAGGTCACAACGCAGTTATCGTTGGAGAAGATGACTGGAACACTATTAGTGTGATGGGAGTTTCAATTAACGGTGGTTATGCTGATATTTGGTTTGCAGATGAATCAAATGATCCAGCAGGATTCCATAAATAAAATTTAGGGAGGCTTTGAGCCTCTCTTTTTTTAGGAAAATTTTCCTGATTTTCTTTATCCACTGAATTTGATATGATATAATTGTTAAGGAAAATACTTAGGGGGTTTTTATGGGAGAATATAATATTTTTGATATTTTGGGACCTGTAATGATTGGACCTTCTAGCTCTCACACTGCAGGTGCTTGTAGAATTGCAAAGACTGCTCTTTTGATTGCTGGAAATGAGTTCAAAAAAGTTGAGTTTGATCTTCATGGATCATTTGCGAAAACTTACAAGGGTCACGGTACAGACAGAGCTTTGTTAGCTGGTGTATTGGGAATTGAACCAGACGACATTAGACTTAGAGATTCATTTGCAATAGCTGAACAAAGAGGAATTGACTATGTTTTCAGAGAAGCTGACTTAGGGGATGTGCATCCAAATACTGCGAAGATTACATTTACATACGAAGATGGAACTACTATGTACATCGTTGGCTCATCGATTGGTGGAGGAAATATTGAAATCATAGATATCAACGGAATAGCTGTTCAATTTACAGGAAGCTATCCTACAATTTTATTGAAATACGTGGATGTAAGAGGAATTATTGCGGATATTTCTTCAGAACTTGCCAGAAATGGTTACAACATCGAAGGAATGAAGACGTTGAAACATGACGGAATAGTAACTTTGATTGTTGAATTAGACAAAAATATCGGCGAAGATTTGACAGAAAATTTATTGAAAGACGATAGATTTCTTTTCACAAAATATATTCAACGAAATTAAGGAGAGTTTATGTTTGATACATCATTAGAAATAATCAATACTGTTAAGAGGGAAAACAGACCTTTTTACGAATACGTTATAGAAATAGAAAACGAAAGAACTGGCAAATCTGAAGAATTCATTAGAAGTGAATTGTCACATATGCTAGATGTTATGGAAAAATCTGCGACAGATTTCTTGGAAACACCTTCAGTGACTAATCAAAAAATGATCGACGGATTTGCACATAAAATGCACGTTTATGCAAATGAAAATGAACCAATAGTAGGACAATTTACAGCAGAAGCAATGGCGATGGCTTTTTCTACATTGGAAATCAGTGCAGCAATGGGAAAAATCGTAGCATCACCTACTGCAGGTTCGTCGGGAATTTTGCCAGCAGCTCTTATGAGTTTTAAACAAAGATACAACTGCTCACACGAAGAACTTATCGATGCAATGTTAGTAGCTATCGGTGTTGGACAATTGTTAGGAAAATACGCAACATTTTCTGGCGCTGACGGAGGCTGCCAAGCGGAAACAGGATCGGCAGCAGCAATGGCAGCAGGTGCGTTGATATTTTTAAGAGGTGGATCTATTGAGCAAATATTCCATGGAGCATCATTTGCAATCCTACATGTATTGGGACTTGTATGCGACCCAATCGCAGGACTTGTAGAATATCCTTGCACATTCAGAAATGCAATGGGCGTTACAAACGCAATGATTAGCGCTGATATGGCATTGGCAGGAATCACAAGTATAGTTCCATTCGAAGAAGTGTGCCAAGCAATGAGAAAAGTCGGCAAAACTCTTCCACCATCATTGAGAGAAACAGGAATGGGTGGAGTTGCAGGAACAAAAACTGGTCAAGATATCAGAAGAAGATTTTTGGGATCTTGCAACATCAGTGATGACGTCGAAGATTAAAACAAAAAATTATCCACAAGATTTTCAAAATCTTGTGGATTTTTTAATTGAACTATTTATTTTTGTTTACACTTTTTGCAATCAAAATCGCCAACACGAATGATATCACGATTTCAAAAGGCATATTCGTAGCGACAATTCCTCCAAGAAAATATTGTGCTTTGACATGCATAACGCTTTCGATTTGCTTTGAATGACAAATAAACGCCATTCCCAAAACGCCAACTGTGTTCATAACGCTTCCACAAATTGCTGGAATTCCGTAGCGAATCACATCGTTTTTGTCTCTTAATTTGTTGTAAACTTGATAAGTTACAACAGCTATCAAAACCCTTGGAAGCACAGAAACCAATGGATTGTAGAACATAAATGAAAGAATTGTCGGTGCAATAATATTATTTACCAATGAAAACAAACCGAACAATAATCCCACGAATAAACTAACCCAAGGTCCTGCAACCAAAGCAGCAACAATAGTTGGAATATGTAGTGTAGTCACTCTAACAGGTCCAATCGGAATCATTCCCAAAGGAGTAAGCCCAAGAACGATAGTTAAAGCACCAAATACTCCGATTTTAGTCAAATCTTTTGTAGTTAATTTCATTTTTTCCTCCTTAAATCATTTACATAATTATACCACTAATAGATAAAAACAAGAAGAATAATCTATTTATAGAAAATTTCAATAAGTAATCGCTGGTCAATAGGAATTCTTCAATATATAATAAAACATGTATGAAAAATAGGAGGTTATATGAAGAAATTTTTAGGAGTAATTCTTACTGCTAGTATGGTGATGAGTTCGTTCACACCAGTTCTCGCAGAAGAACAAAACAAAATCAAGGTAGACAGAATTGCAGGGGCTGATCGATACGAAACATCAGCAAAAATCAGTAAAAGAACATTCCCGAATCACATAAAAACCGTTGTACTTGCCAGTGGAGAAAATTTTGCAGATAGTTTGGTTGCAGGAAGCCTAGCTAACAAGGAAAATGCACCAGTATTATTGACACAAAAAGAAAAGCTTCCACGAGCTATCAAAGACGAAGTTGATAGACTTAACCCAGAGCAAATAATAATAGTAGGTGGAGAAAAATCGGTAAATATTAGCGGTCTAAAAAATGTAAAAAGATTAGCAGGAAAAGACAGATATCAAACTTCAGTAGAAGTGTACAAATATTTAAATCCTAATGGAAAAGTTGCGCTCGCAAGTGGATTAACATTTGCCGATGCATTGTGTGCAACACCACTTTCCTCAAAAGAAAACTTACCAATTATTTTGACGGATGGACACAATTTACCGAAAGGAATCACAAAGGACAAGGTCTCCTTAATTTTCGGAGGAGAAAAATCTATTAATATAAAAGGATTAGAAAACACAAGAAGATTAGCAGGAGCTGACCGTTATGAAACAGCTTTGATAATTGCAAAGGAATACGGAAATTTAGAAAAGTTTGTGTTGGCAGACGGAAGAAACTATCCTGATGCATTGTCAGTAGCTCCATTAGCACACAAGAATAATCAACCAATACTACTTACAGATCCTAGCCACACAGAATTTATCAAACAAATAGTTAAAGATAACAAAACAAAAGAAATCACAGTAGTAGGTGGAAAGTTATCAGTATCTTCAAAACAAATTGAAGAAATTGCTAGTGTGAAAATAACTGAAGATAAAAAACCAGATACACCTTCAGTAACACCAACACCAGACAATCCTTCAACGCCAGATAAACCTGATGACAAACCAGGCGAAGACAAGCCAGATGATAGTGCAAAAGAAAAAGCGTTAAAAGAAGCCAAAGAAAAAGCAATTGAAGAATTGAAGGAAAATGGAATAACATCTCCAGTATATATTGACCAAATCAACAAAGCCAAAACAGTAGAAGGTGTTAATGCATTAAAAGAAGAAATCATCAAAGCACACAAGAAGAGTGAAGAAGAAAAACCAGATGAAGAAAAGCCAGATGATAGTGCAAAAGAAAAAGCGTTAAAAGAAGCCAAAGAAAAAGCAATTGAAGAATTAAAGAACAATGGAATAACATCACCAGTGTACATTGACCAAATTAACAAAGCTAAAACAGTAGAAGGCGTCAATGCGCTAAAAGAAGAAATCATCAAATCACACAAGAAGAGTGAAGAAGAAAAACCGGAAGAAAAGCCAGAAGACAAAGTTGTAGAATTTGGAGATGCAAAATTAAAAGAAAAACTTCTAAATTTCTTCAAGAACTACGATGGAAAAGATGTAGTTGAAGAAGATATAAATGAATATAACTTTAAATTGCTTGACAAAAACTACAGAATCGACCCAAATGCAACAGATTTGACAGTAAAAGATATGGAACAACTTCAATCTTTTGGTCATAGATCATTTGATGAAAATTTTGATGTATTAGAGTTTAACAGCATCAAAGGCTTGGAAGCTGCGAAAAACTTGGAAACACTTACTATTAGTGGAAATCCAGATGATTCTTCTAAGTCGTTTGATGATTTAACACCATTGAAAGATTTGAAGAAGCTAAAATTATTGAGATTATCTCACAATGCAATCAAAGATTTAACGCCATTAAAAGATTTAACTGCACTTGAAAAACTATACATTTCTCACAATCAAATTGAAGATGTATCCATTCTTAATAATTTGAAAAATCTTAAAAGTTTAGATATTTCAGTAAACAAAGTTAACAACATATCAGTATTAAAAGATTTAACAAATGTTGAAAATCTTGATATTAGAAATAATGAAATTTCCGATATTTCCGTTACTAAAAATTACAAGAACTTGAATTGGTTAATGGCCAATAATAACAAAGTAAAAGATATATCTTCATTACAAAACAATACAAAATTGAATTACTTGAACTTAGAAAATAACCAAATAGAAGATGTGTCACCAATTGCAGATTTATCAAAACTACAAACGTTGAATCTAAATAATAATAAAATTACAAAAATAGACGCATCTAAGCTTACTGATTTAACAGAATTATACGTTGCTCAAAACGGATTAGAATCTATAGATTCTATTTCGAAATTAATGAAATTAAATGATGTAAACTTGTCTGGTAATAAACTTACATCAGTAGAAGCGTTGAAAGATTTAACGGAATTGGGAATGTTAGATTTATCCAAAAATCAAATAAAAGATATAGCACCGCTTAAAAATTTAGCAAAATTGTATAATTTAGATGTACATTCCAATCCTATTAAAGACATTTCAGTAGCAAAAGATTTGAAGCAATTGGGAGATATCAATGTAAGCGAAACACAAATTACTGACTTGACACCACTTAAAGCAGAAAGTATTTACTCATTAGAAGCTGACAAATTATCTACAACAGTATCGGACGTTAAATTAAAGGGAAATATTGTAGAATTCGATAATCCATTTAAGTTAATAGACAAAGTATTTACGAAATTCAAAGAAATCAAATCAGATAATCCTAAAGTAAAAGCAGAAGTAACTGAAGATAATAAAATCAAGCTTACATTGGAAGATGGTATGAAATTAAAAGATATCGAAGGATTGAAATTGGAATATTCATTCGATAGTAAATCATACTCCGATCCAGTGTACAGTTATAGTATTGAACTTGTAAACTTGAAAGACTCAGAAGCAGAAAAGCCTGAATATGTAGACATTGAAGATGCGAAGTTATTAAAGGTTTTGAACAAAAACTTGGATGTAAATAGAAAAGATGATCAACGCATTACAAAACAAGAAATGGAATCTTTGAAGGAAGTATCCATATTCTTAGATAAGAAGACTAATAAGCCAATATTTACAGAAGAATCCAAAGACACATTTTCAATCCTAGGAAAAGCCCAAGATTTATCCAATACAAAAGATTTCAAATTCATGGTAACAAGAGGAATGAAGAGCTTAAAAGGAATTGAATACGCCACTAATTTGGAAAAATTAAAAGTAAATGAAAATGAGATTTCAGATCTTACTCCATTAAAAGACTTGAAAAACTTGAAATATTTGGAACTTCAAAGAAACAGAATTGTAGATGTATCACCTTTAGCGAACCTTAAAAATTTAGAGTTCTTAAAATTATACAACAATATAATTGAAAATGTTGAACCACTTAAAGATTTGACTAACTTAACGGGATTGGATCTTCACAATAACGTAAAGGTTCGTAAAGAAAATGGAAAGAGGATAAACTACGATGGAATTACGGATATTTCTTCTCTAAAAAACTTGACTAAATTGACATTTTTTGACGTGTCTGCAAACAGAATCGAAAATGTAGATATAATTCTTGGAATGGAAAAAATAAATCATCTAGATTTTTCGGATAATAAAATCAGCGATTATTCGAAATTAGCTGATTATATTTTACCAAGATATATGGAACAAGAAGAAGGAGCAGGAAGCATTGGATTCCATGGTCAAAATGTAACTCAAACTCAATCAGTTACAGTTGATAACAACGAAGTTTCATTTGTACCAGAATATAAGGGATTAGGAAATTTATTTAATGAATTTGCCAAAGCTTTTGAAATGGAAGATGCATCTGCACTTGTAAATGTAACAACTAATGTAGAAGGAGTAAAAGCTACTTTTGATGTAAAAAATGACAAAATAAATCTAGAAGTTACAGATGAATTCTTAAAATCAAATGACGGAAAAACAGTAAGCACTAATTTACAAGTTGTATTTGCAGAAGCTTACGGATGGAACTTGAATGACGTAAAATTACAAGTGAAAAGTAAATAATATAAGCCAACAGATTTAATTACTGCAAAAAATAAGTATAATTCAACTGTTATTAGGCGTAAATAAAATTGGTGAAAATCCAGAGCATACTATAGTTTATGAAAAAACTAAATAAAATTTTACAAAAGCTTCCTTATAAAAAGGAGGCTTTTGCTTTTTTAAAAGATTTGTAAAACCCTTAAAAATTAGTCAACGATAAATGAATATGATATAATATTTTATATATAAATAAGAAAAACGAATGACTGATGGAGGTTATTTTGGAAGTTATACAAGTAAAAAAAAGTTTAAATTTGAAGGGCGAGGTCAAGATTGACGGAGCCAAAAACTCAGCACTTCCTATTATAGCAGCATCTCTTTTAGGAACTGAACCGATAATTTTAGAAGATGTTCCAAAGTTAAAGGATGTTTCAATTATATTAAAAGTTTTAGAAGAATTGGGATCAAAAGTAACTTATTTGGACAAGAATAAGGTTGAGATAGATAGTAGCAATGTCAATAATTCTGTGACTCCACATGAATTGATGAACAAGATGAGGGCTTCATTTTTGGTAATGGGACCTTTGTTGACAAGACTTGGTGAAACTAAGACGTATTTGCCAGGTGGATGTGCGATCGGTTCGAGACCTGTGGATTTGCATTTAAAAGGATTTAAGGCATTGGGTGCTGAGATTGAATCGACTGACGAAAAGATAGAAGCTATCGCAAAGGATGGTTTGATTGGTGGGGAAATTTATTTGGATTTTCCTAGTGTTGGTGCGACTCAAAATATTATGATGGCAGCGACGATGGCAAAGGGAGAAACTGTTATCGAAAATGCTGCGAAGGAACCGGAAATCGTAGATTTGGCAAGTTTCTTGAACAAATTGGGAGCGAAGGTTCGTGGCGCTGGTACTTCTACAATTAGAATTGTCGGCGTTGACAAATTACACGGTGCAAGACACACGATTATTCCAGATAGAATCGAGGCTGCAACTTTTATGGTGGCAAGTGCGATTACTCGTGGAGATGTTACTGTTAAAAATTGTATTTCGTCTCATATTATGCCAATTATCGCAAAGCTTCGCGAAGTTGGTTGCGAGGTTATTGAAAACGAGGACGAAGATTCTATCAGAGTTATTTCCACTGGCAGATTAAAAGGAACTAAGATTAAAACTTTGCCATATCCTGGTTTTCCTACAGATGTGCAAGCGCAATTTATGGCGTTGATGACTGTATGCAAGGGCCAAAGTAGTGTAGAAGAAACTGTTTTTGAAAATAGATTTATGCATGTGGAACAACTTCAAAAAATGGGCGCTGCTATTGCAACTGAAGGAAATGAAGCGAGCATTGCTGGAGTCGATTCTCTTCAAGGTGCTACTGTGAAATCCACTGATTTAAGAGCTGGAGCGGCTTTGATTTTGGCTGGACTTGTGGCAGATGGCACTACAAATGTAACAGACATTTATCATATTGACAGAGGATATGACGATATTGTTTCGAAATTCAAGAAATTAGGCGCAAATATCGAAAGAATTGAAATCAAAGATTAATAAATTATATAAACAGAGGGATTGTTATTTGAATGAACAACCCTCTTTTTTGTAGGTGAGTGTATGAAATTTTCAGCAACTGTCAAAAATATAATATTTGAAAACGAGTCCAATGGTTTCAGGATTTTTTCTGTAGACAAAGACGGTGAAGAGAGAATTATCAAGGGCAATAGTTTCAAGGTTATGCCTGGAGATTTCTTGGATATTGAGGCAAATAAAGTTCAAGATCCGAAATATGGCGAACAATACAACATAATTTTCGTTGAAAGATCCAGTAAGCCTAGCATGTACAATATTATCAATTATCTTCAAAGTGGTTTGATTAAAGGGATTGGTGAGACAACTGCAAGAAGAATCGTCGAAGAATTTGGCGAAGATACGATGGAAATTTTGAAAAATTCTCCATCCAAATTATTGCAGGTCAAAGGAATTGGTAAGAAAAACTACAAAAAAATTAAAGAATCGCTAGACGAGAAAAAAGAATACGCAGAGATTTTCTTGTATTTGCAATCATTGGGACTAAGTCTTCATCAAGCAAATATTATTTCTGATTTTTACAAGGAAGATACTAAAAAGATTATCATGCAAAATCCATACACTTTGATTGATGATATTAGGGGAATTGGGTTTAGAACGGCGGATATTATTGCGCAGAGGATTGACATTGAACCGGATTCTCCATTTAGGATTAAAGCTGCGTTCAAATATTTTATGGAGAAGGAAGCAAATTCTAATGGGAATTGCTACGTAGTCGAAGAAGATTTGATAGATGGAGTCGAAAAACTTCTAGATATTGAAATCAAAGACAGACAAGAAACGTTGGAATCTTTGATCGTAAATGGAATTATTGCAATCGATGATACTGGTGATGAGAACAGAGTCTACCTTCCACAAATCGAAAAATCAGAGATGAGATGTGCGAGGAATATTGCGAATATTTTGCAAAGCGAAATAGAAGACGAGTTCGATGTGGAATACGAGCTTTCAAAACTAGAAAAAGAACACTTGGATGAATTGCAAATCGAAGCCATCAAGAAATCTATGACCGAAAAAATGCTGATAATTACGGGTGGACCTGGTACAGGAAAAACAACGATTATCAACAATATTACGAAAATTTTCAAGAATAATGACAAGGATATAATTCTTGCAGCGCCTACTGGTCGTGCAGCTAAGAGGCTTTCTGAAAGCTGCAACGAAGAAGCGAAGACTATTCACAGAATTTTGGGATACATTCCAGTTGAAAACGGAACGATTTTTGACCACGACGAAGATAATCCTATAGATTGTGATTTGATAATCATAGATGAAGCTAGTATGATGGATATTTTCATAGCGGATAGTTTGCTGAGAGCGTTGGATTCTAATACGAGAGTAGTTTTTGTTGGAGACTGTGACCAGCTTCCAAGTGTACAAGCTGGAAATGTGCTTAACGATTTGATAGAATGTGGAGAAATCACTACGATAAAATTGACGAAAATTTTCCGTCAAGCACAAAACTCCAATATAATTGTGAATGCGCACAGGATTAACAACGGAGAGTTTCCTATTTTGAATGAAAAGGGTAAGGATTTTTTCTTTATAGAAGAAAATGATCCAGAACGTGCCAAACAGACAATTCTTGATTTGTGTGCACAGAGACTACCAAATTTTTACAAAAAAGATGAGTTTGACGATATAATTGTTCTAACTCCGATGAAAAAATCTAGCTGTGGAACGAAGGAATTAAATGCTTCTTTGCAAGAAGTTTTGAATCCCAAAACTCCGATGACAGAAGAAATCGAACAAAGAGACAGGATTTTCAGGCTCAACGACAAAGTTATGCAAATAAAGAATGAGTACACGAAGGAATTTATTGACGATGATTCTATGGGCGTTTTCAATGGAGATATCGGAAGAGTTACATACGTTGATCCGATTGATGAGACGATTGATGTGTTGTTTGACGATAAAACTGCAAGTTTCACGAAAAAAGAATGCGATGGTTTGACGTTATCTTATGCGATTACTATTCACAAATCACAAGGAAGTGAGTTTCCAATTGTGGTAATTCCAGTCACACAAGCTCCTTTTATGTTGTTGACGAGAAATTTGCTCTACACCGCAATCACAAGAGCAAGGGAAATAGTCGTTTTGGTTGGTAGCTTGAAGATTTTACGCCAAATGATATCTAACAATAAAATAATGAAGAGAAATTCTGGATTGGACAGGAGAATCAAACAATACATGGACTTTGACATAGATGATGACGAACAAGAAATGATGAGAGAGATGTTCGAAGATGAGGGATTTTAGTTTTTTATTTCAAAAGCGTTGTATAATTTGTCACGAGAAAAAACAGTACAAATATTTGTTGTGCGAAGATTGCTTTGACAAATTGGTTTTTGTGGACGGCTACAGGGATATCGACGGGACGGATTGCTATTTTCCATTACTTCATCAGGGCTTGACGAAGAAACTCATATACGACTACAAGCTAAGCCGCAAACAAGTTGTGAAATATTTCTTGTCAGATGCAGTGGCTGATAAAATAAAGCAAAAAAATTTACAAGACTACACGCTGCTCATAGTTCCTTCGACAAAATCTACGATAAATAAACGTGGATTTGATCACATTCACGAGATTGCAAAGGAAGTGGCAAAGATTCTGGACATGGAGTATTTGCCAGATGCGATTGTAAAAGTGAAGGAAACCAAAATTCAGCATAATTTATCGCAGCTTCAGAGGATTGAAAATTTACGAGGAGCTTTTGAAATGAACTCTGATTTGTCAAATAAGAAAATTCTGGTTTTGGATGATATTGTGACTACGAAGAACACTTTAAGAGAAATCAAGAAAACTTTGAATGAGAAGTATGTGGATTTAAAATTTGTCGCAGTGTCTAGCAGGTCTAATGAAAAATATTAAAATTGGGTATAAATAAATTAACGAAAAATTAATATATTGGGGGCAAAATATGAAATGGCAAGGTAGAGAAGGAAGTTCAAATGTAGGCAGAGGTTCATCCGGTGGAGGACCGGTTAAGATCGGTGGCGTCGGACTGCTTTTGCTTGTGATTGTATATTCTTTGTTTGGAGGAAATCCACGAGATATTATCAATGAACAAAACAGAACACAGCAGGAACAACAAGTTAACAATTCTGAAAAAGCTAGCAGCAAGGAAGTTGAAGAAGTTGAAAAGATGCTAAGCGTTGTGTTGAAGGACACAGAAGATGTGTGGCACGAAAAATTTTCTGAAATAAATAAAACTTACGAGGAACCAAAGCTTCATTTCTTTGAAGGAGCAGTGTCTACAGGTTGCGGAAATGCGGACAAAAACGTAGGGCCGTTTTATTGTTCGCTGGATCAAACAATCTACATGGATGTAACTTTTTATAATATGTTGACTCAAAAGCTTGGAGCTGACGGTGGAGATTATGCGATGGCTTATGTACTGGCGCATGAAGTTGGCCACCACGTCCAAAAAGAACTAGGAATTTTGGATAGAGTTCACAATATTCAACGTAGACTGAACGAAAAAGATGCCAATAAATACTCCGTAGCTTTGGAAACACAAGCAGATTATTTTGCAGGAGTGTTCAGTTATTATATTAAAGAGAAAGGCTACTTGGAAGAAGGAGATATTGAAGAAGCGATAAGTGCAGTCCAAAGTGTCGGAGACGATCACATTCAAAAAATGGGACAAGGATACGTACAACCGGAAAAATTCACTCACGGTTCATCCGAACTTAGAAACGAATGGTTTCAACGAGGATTTAAATACCACGATTTTGAACATGCAGATTCATTCGGTGAAATGGGACTTAGAATACAATAAAATAAGACGCCAGAATTAATTTTCTGGCGTTTTTTTGGTTTCGTTGTATTCTTTTTCGTGTTTGTCGATATCATTTAAAAGCATTTTGAAAATCTGATTAAATGATTGGTTGTATTTTTGAAATGTGGATTTTTGTAATACTTCTCGTGCTTTTTGGAATTGGTGATCTTCCACATAAGCAATCGCCAAGTTAAAATAATACAAGCTTTTTGCGTAATCTGTTTTTGGTTTGTCTTTTATTTTTTTGAAATTTTGAAATAATTTGTCCAAATTTCCACTTTGTTCATAATCCAGCATGTATTTTCTGATTTCGCCGGCGATTTTTCTATCCATTATCATATTGTAAAGCACTTGAATCAATATGAAACTTAGAAGAAGTGCTAACGTTGTGATTAATGTAAATGAAATTATAATGAAAATTCTATTGATTCCTGTGAGATTTTGAGTCGCAACAATAGCGATGGTTTCTATCATAAAAGTTAGAATTGCAAGAATTATTAGTTTACTGTTAGATATTTTTATTCTCATAAAACCCTCCGTAATTAAAATATATCCTATTTTTTACTTATTTACAAGCAATATTGAAAGATTGTAAGAATTCTATGATAAAAATTATCACAGAGTGATTATAATCACAGTATTTAAAACTTATTTAACATATACTTAATATAACGTTATGAATAAGAAAAGGGGATATGTATGAGCAATTTATTCGATAATGAACAATTCAAAAAAGCTTGGGAAGGTTTCAACGATGGAGACTGGGCAGATGAAATCAATGTCAGAGATTTTATTCAACAAAACTACACTCCATACGAAGGGGATGATTCTTTCCTAGTAGGACCAACACAAAAAACTAAAACTTTATGGAACGAAGTAAACGATATGATCGTCGAAGAAGTAAAATCTAAGAAAATTAAGGTTGACCTTGAAAGATTCAGTGGAATTAATAATTTCGATGCAGGATATATCGACAAGGACAACGAAGTTATTTTTGGATTACAAACAGACGAACCTATGAAAAGGATTATGAATCCATATGGTGGTTTCAGAATGGTTGAAAATTCTTTGAAAGCTTATGATTTGGAAATGGATCCAGTTATAAAAGAAAAATTCAATGAATACAGAAAAACACACAACCAAGGAACATTTGACGCTTACACAAAAGAAATGAGAACTTTCAGATCAGCTGGTTTGTTGACAGGACTTCCTGATGCTTACGGAAGAGGAAGAATTATCGGCGATTACAGAAGAATCGCTTTGTATGGTATAGATTATTTGAAAGCTATGAGAATTAGAGACAAGGAAAATTTGACGGGCGATGCTACTGAAGAAATCATTCGTAGACGTGAAGAATTTTCTGAACAAATCAGAGCTTTCGATGAAATAAAAGACATGGCGATGAGTTATGGATTTGATATATCAAGACCAGCAATGAATGCGACTGAAGCTGTCCAATGGTTGTATTTTGGATATTTGGCAGCTGTAAAAGAAAACAACGGAGCTGCGATGTCAATCGGAAGAAACACAGCGTTCTTGGATATTTATATCAAAAGAGATATGGACAAAGGGATTTTGGATGAAGACCACGCACAAGAATTGGTAGATCAATTAGTTATCAAACTTAGAATGGTTAGACATTTACGTACTCCTGAATACGATGAATTATTCGCTGGAGATCCTACTTGGGTTACAGAATCAATCGGTGGAATGGGCGTTGATGGAAGAACTTTGGTTACGAAAACTTCATTCAGATTTTTGCACACTTTAATCAACATCGACACATCACCAGAACCAAACATGACAGTTTTGTGGTCAGATAATTTGCCACGCGCTTTCAAGGATTTCTGTTCAATGATGAGTATCAAAACAGCTTCCATTCAATACGAAAACGACGATGTAATGCGTGATGTTTACGGCGACGACTACGCAATAGCATGTTGTGTATCTGCAATGCAAGTTGGAAAACAAATGCAATATTTCGGAGCTAGAGCAAACCTTGCAAAAGCACTTTTGTATTCAATCAACGGTGGTGTAGACGAAGTTTACAGAGACAAGAAAACAGGCGATATCGTAACTGTTATCGATGGAATTGAAAAAGACGATTCAGAAATTTTGGATTACGATAAAGTTCTTGAAAATTACAAAAAAGTAATCGATAAACTTGCGAAAGTTTATGTGAATACAATGAACACAATTCACTTCATGCACGATAAATACGCTTATGAAAAAGGACAAATGGCTCTTCACGATCCAGAAGTTCACAGATTCATAGCATTTGGTATCGCAGGAATTGCCATTGCAGCAGATTCATTGTCAGCGATAAAATACGCGAAAGTAAAACCAATCAGAGATGAAAACGGATTGGCTGTTGATTTTGAAGTTGAAGGAGATTTCCCAAGATACGGAAATGATGATGACAGAGCAGATGATTTGGCAATAGCTATAAGCAAATATTTCATAGAATCTTTGAGAAAAACAAAAGCTTACAGAAATGCAGAACATACTTTGAGTTTGTTGACAATCACATCAAATGTAACTTACGGTAAGAAAACTGGAAGCACACCAGACGGACGTAAAAAAGGCGAACCATTTGCACCAGGAGCAAACCCAATGAATGGCGCAGACAAATCAGGAGCACTTGCTTCATTGAACTCTGTAGCAAAAATGCCTTACAAGAACGTAAATCAAGACGGTATTTCAAATACTTTCTCAATCATTCCAAATGCACTTGGCAAAAACGAAGAAGAAAGAATTACAAACTTGACAAACATCATGAATGGATATTTCAACCAAGACGCTTTCCATTTGAACGTTAACGTAATGGATCGTGAATTGTTGGAAGACGCGATGGAAAATCCAGAAAAATATCCTAACCTAACTATAAGAGTTTCGGGATACGCTGTAAGATTTAACCAATTGGACCGCGAACATCAACTAGATGTAATCAACAGAACATTCCATGAGTTTGTATAAATAAATTTTATTAAGGGCATATTCGTATGCCCTTTTTGTAAGAAGAAAACCCCCAGTTAGACTGGGGGTTCAGTATAGCTTTAGCGATGAAAAACCAACAAAAAACCTCCTA
>NZ_WKZF01000012.1:0-44729 GCF_009678325.1 Finegoldia sp. BIOML-A1 | reverse complement strand
TTTGATTCCACCTGATTCACCTGATAAGTATTCTAGTACTAATTTTATTTTAAATTCTTTTGTATATTTTGGCATACAAAAACCCCTCCATCCGTATTCCGGATTTTGGGGTTCAGGTCAGCGAAGGTCTTTTTTGTTTGCCAATTATTTAATTACATTTAACACTCCCATTGTTGAAAGCATCACGATAGTTCCTGCTGTGATGACTCCAAGTGTTATGGGAAGCATACTTTTTTTAGGACTCAATCCCAAGAATGACGCCACTAATGCTCCAGTCCAAGCGCCTGTTCCTGGAAGCGGAATCGCCACCAAAATGTAGAGTCCCAGTCTTCCGTATTTGTCGATTGTCTTGCTTTTTTCTTGTGCTTTTTTGTTAATCCAATCCACAAATGGTTTGAAAGTGTCGATTGTATCCAACCATTGTAGGACTTTTTGTGTCAACAAAATCAAAAATGGTATCGGCAATATGTTGCCAATCACAGACAAGAAGAACGCTAATGCAGGATTGATGTTATTTGCAAGTGCGTAAATCATTGACCCTCTGATTTCCAAAACAGGAAGCATGGACAATATGAACATATAAATTATTTTATTCATACAATCTCCTATTTAAACAAATCGTAGTCCAAATCATCGTATGATTCGATGTATTGGTCCACTTTTTCATCAATTATATCATATTCATTAACAGTGGATTCGTCAGTTATTCCCACGATTTTAAATCCCATTTTGTCGACCGTATCGATGCAGTACAACGCATCTTCAAATACAATCGTGTCATCCACATTAGAGCCCAATTTTTCAAGAGCATTATTCCAATATTCGTCTTCGTATTTGTGGTAACCTACGGATTTACAAGTTTGCACGAATTCAAAATAATCAAGGATTCCTTGTTTTTCAAGAGCAGGAATTGCCAATTGGTCTTCTGTGGCTGTTGCAACACACATTTTAATTCCCATTGATTTTAGTTTTTCTAGCATATCCAAAACGCCCGGTTTCAAATCAAATTCATTCATATATCCGTTTCTAATTGTGTAATATATAAAGTTCAAACCGTCATCTGTGGTTTTTTTGATGTCAAAAGTTTCGTGAATGTAGTCTATGGATGTCAAAAGTGTTTTGGTTTTGATTGTCCTTATAAAATCATCGTCAGGTTTTATTCCCAAATTTTCAATGTAATCTAAAATAACTCTGTTCCATTTGTACATGGAGTTAATCAAAGTTCCATCCATATCAAAAATTGCGTATTTAATCATAAATTCATCCTTTCATTTATATTTAGATTTTAGTATATGGGGTATGTAAAGTCAATCAAAATCCAGTGTTTTTACGTATTTTACAAATATTTTATTTTTATAAAATTGAAAAATTATTGGGAAAACCATATAATATTATTAGTGATATGAGGAGGAATAATATGGAAAATTTTGACAAAAAACTAAACAATTACGCAAGACTAATTATCGAAAAAGGAATCAATGCAAACGATAGACCACTTGTGATTCGTTGTGCAGTTGAAAGAGCTGATTTTGCAAGACTTTTGGTAAAATACGCTTATGAAAAAGGCTGCAGCGAAGTTATTATGGAATGGAATGACGATGCAATCAATAGAATGTACTACGAAAACGCATCAGAAGAAGCTTTGAAGGACTTTCCAGATTTTATCGTTGAAAAATCCAAATACTATTTTGAGAAAAAGGCAGGGGTAATATCTGTATCTTGCCAAGATCCTGAAAATTTGAAGGGAGTGGACCCTGACAGAGTTCAAATGAGATCCAAGGTTTCTGCTGAAAAGATGAAGCCAATTCAAAAATACACAATGAATGACATCAACAGCTGGTGTGTTGTAGCAGCTCCAAGTGTTGGATGGGCGAAGAGAGTGTTCCCAGAACTTTCAGAAGAAGAAGCTGTAGAAAAATTATGGGATCAAATCTTCAAGGCAACTCGTTCTGATACAGAAGATCCAATCAAAGCGTGGGATGAACATTTGGACACAATGAACAAACACGCAGAGTTTATGAACAAGCACCAATTCGTGAAGCTTCACTACACAAACTCATTGGGAACTGATTTGACAATCGAACTTCCAAAAGGACACGTGTGGATAGCTGCACAATCCACAGATAATTACGGAAATGATTTCGTGCCAAACATTCCAACAGAAGAAGTGTTCACAGCTCCTCACAAAGACAAGGTAAACGGCGTTGTGTACAGCACTAAGCCTTTGAATTACGGTGGCAACACTATCGACAAGATGAGATTTGAATTTAAAGATGGAAAAGTTGTGGACTTCGATGCAGAAATTGGCAAGGAAACTTTGAAGAATATGTTCGATACTGACGAAAATGGAAAATACTTGGGAGAAGTTGCACTTGTTCCTTACGAATCACCAATTTCCAAATCAAACGTCACATTCATCAAAACATTGTTCGACGAAAACGCATCTTGTCACCTTGCATTCGGCCAAGCTTATCCAACTTGTGTAGAAGGCGGAGTTGACATGAATGAAGACGAATTGAAGGAAAATGGAATCAACGATTCATTGATTCACGTGGATTTCATGGTTGGTTCAGAAGATATGAGAATCGTTGGAACTACAGCTGATGGCAAAGAAGTAGAAGTATTTAAGGAAGGAAACTGGGCAATCTAATGGATATACTAAAATATTGCAAAAGAGAAGAAGCAGACCCACAATACATGTGGGATTTGTCTGCATTATATAAAACAGAAGAAGAATTCGAAAAAGCAGTGAAGACAATTGATTTGATGGCAGATGATTTCAAGAAAAATTACGAAAACAAACTCAAATCACAAGACTTAATCAAAAACGCAATGGACGATTACAGAGATATCGTGGCTAATATCGACCGCATCGCACACTACGCATCACTTGATGTGGAAGCAGACGGCCACAACGAAAAATCCCAAAAAAGAGCCATGGGGACATTCACAAAAATCGCAGACATCGAAAACAAAATGAGCTTTTTTGAAACAGAACTCGTACAGGTTGACGAACAAACACTTGAAGAAGTGAAAAACGACACCAATAACACAAGATACATCGACGATTTGTTGAAGAAAAAAGAACACATCTTGTCCAAAGAAGTGGAAAATGCTATAAGCAAATTCTCACAAACATTCAGCTCATTCTACGAAATCTACAACACAACTAAAATTCACGACATCACATTCCCTGATTTCGAAGTAAATGGCAAAAAATACGAAATGACTTACAATTTGTTCGAAGGAGTTTACGACAACGACCCCGACACAGATTTGAGAAGAAAATCATACGAAGTGTTCTACAACGAACTTGCAAAATACAAAAACACAACAGCGATGATTTATCTGTCACATTGCCAAGCAGAAAAGGCAGAAAGTGAACTAAGAGGATACGATTCAGTGATAGATTTCTTATTAGACAGACAAAACATTTCTCGTGAATTGTACGACAGACAACTAGATGTAATCATGCAAGAACTTCCTAAACACATGAGAAAATACGCCCAAATCATCAAGAAAGAATACAATTTGGACAAAGTTACATTCATGGACTTGAAGCTAGATGTGGAAAACTCATTCTCCAAAAACATTTCAGTAGAAGATGCAAGGAATTTGGTCAAAGACGGACTTTCAATCCTAGGTGAAGACTATTCCAAAATGCTAGATCGTGCATTTGACGAAAAATGGATTGATTTCGTAAACACATTCGGAAAATCAACAGGAGCATTCTGCGCATCACCATTCTTGGCACACCCTTATGTGTTGATATCTTGGACTGGCAAACTAACAGAAGCCATCGTATTGTCACACGAATTGGGACATGCAGGACAATCCTACATCTCACAAAAAACACAAAACGTGTTGGACAACGACCCATCAATGTACTTCGTGGAATCACCATCCACAACAAACGAACTCATCATGAGCAGATACTTGTTGGAAAAAGCAACAACTGACCAAGAAAGAAGATATTTGTCTGGACAAATAATCTCCAGAACCTACTTCCACAACTTCGTCACACACTTCATCGAAGGATACTACCAAAGAGAAGTGTACAAGCTAATCGATGCGAAAGAAGGATTCACAGCAGATGATTTGTCAAGAATCTTCAAAGAAACACTACAAAAATTCTGGGGAGAAGATGTCGAAATCAACGAAGGATCAGAATTAACATGGATGAGACAACCTCACTACTACATGGGATTGTATCCATACACTTATTCCGCAGGACTTACAATCGGAACACAAGTATCCAAAATGATTGTCGAAGAAGGAAAACCAGCAGCAGACAGATGGCTTAAAGCATTGGCGCTAGGCTCCACACAAGATTCCGTCGGAATCGCAAAAGCCGCAGGAGTAGACATCACAACAGATAAACCACTCAAAGACACCATCGAATACATCGGTAAAGTAATCGATGACATCGAAAAATACGACAAATAATATATAATTGGCATCGGTATCGGTGCCATTTTACATAGATAAGAGGCAACAAATGTATATACAATTTAATAATATTAAAAAATCGTTCGACGGAAATACTGTACTTGACGTTGAGAATTTACAAATAGAAAAGGGCGAAATAGTTTCAATTATCGGAAAAAATGGATCCGGTAAAAGCACACTAATTAAAATTTTGTGTGGATTATTGTACCAAGATCAAGGAGAATGTATGGTTGATAATATATCCAACAAAAACTCTAAAATCAGAGAACACACCAAACTTGTGCTCGAAAGTGGTGGAGGATATTACGATTATTTAACAGCCACTGAAAACATCATGTATTTTCTCGGACTAAACCACGTTAATTACAATGAAGATGAAGTGCATAATTTGATGGAAAAACTAGATTTTACAGAGTTCAAAGACAAAAAAGTATCAGAATTATCCCAAGGAAATCGTCAAAAACTTTCACTCATAGTTACACTTCTAACCAATCCCGACATAATTTGCTTGGATGAACCTACCAACGGATTGGACATCAATAGCATGAATATTCTGTTGAATTTTCTACACAAAATAGCAGTTGAAGACCAAAAGACAGTCATCTTCACAAGTCACGATCTATCATTTATGAAAAACATCAACTCCAGATTAATACTAATAAATGAAGGGAAAATCGTATTGGATAAACCATCAAAAGAGTTGTTTGATTCGAAAGACTTACAAAAAGACATCATTGAAATAGAAAACACCAACAGAAATCTACTAGATAATTTGAAGAAAACGAAATACGAATTTACCGACAATTCAATTATATTGTCGGTTTACGATGAAGATGAGAAGGAATTTCTACTGAAAAACTGTGACATCATAAGTATGAGAAAAGAATCTTTAAATGCAGAAGATGTGTACTTCAGGGTGATTTCAAATGTTTAGTAAATTGTTATTGGAATTTAACAGAGATTTCTCAGAAATCAAAAAATACAAATTCAACGTCATATTTGCAAACATCGCAGTGCTTTTGATGGCACTTTTCATCATAGATGGGCTGTTTGTAAAAGAAAAAGAAATCGTGTTTTTGATGATGATATTGTGGTATTATGCGACTTATGCGATTGAATCACCAACATTTTTGATACAAAACGAAATAACAGACAGAACACTGATATCAATTGTCCAATCAAAAACAGGGATACTATCTGTAGTTTTGTACAGAAATTTAGTGGAATGTTTGATGAATACGATAAAAGTAATAGTGATATTCACACTGATATTTGTATCAGTAGACTTTGATTATTCGAAATTCAACCACATTCCTATAATAATTTTAGTGATGGTTGTGTCTGTGTTCATACTTTATCAATTAGGCACTTTCTTATCAAGCTTCACATTATTATATAAAAGACTTGGAAGTTTTGTGGCATTGGCTGAAACATATATGTTGTTTTTCGGAGATATTACAGTAAAAGTCAACAACAAAGCACTTGTACTTATTAATAAAATGATATTCCCATTTAACAACGCTCGTGAAATCTTCACACAATTACAACTGAATAATGTGAGATATGATTTGATAATACAGCTTTTGATACAAGCTGTTGTATTGTCCGTTTTGGTCAAAATTTCATACGACAAAAACATTCAAACAAGCATGAAAAGAGGTAATTTGTATGGGATATAAATACGGAGAATTACGAAAATACATCGACGAAAACAAAAACTATAAGATAGAATTTTTCTCAAAGCTAATATCGGATATTATCATGCTTGCAGGCGTTTCATTTATGCTAAAATCGACAGACAATTGGAACAATGAATCGTTCACGTATTTTTTGATATGGTATTTGTTACAGACAGTGTTGTTTGAACTCGTTAAATCCATAGAATTTGAAATCAAAAGCAACGGTATGATTAATATGATTGCATCCAGAACAAGCATAACGATGATTTATTTCAAAAGAAGCATCGTTTGGTTAGTAAAAGCTGTGATTTTATTTTCGATTGTAATATTTTTATCGGGAAATGGATTGAATGGGATAATACAATTCAAACCAAATCTGATTGTAGCTATAATATTCTCTTTAATTTTCATGTATGGCGTGTTCTTCTTGTTCATGGCACTCACATTTATTTACGAACGTGTAGCATCATTTACAGGATTTATCACGACAGCTTTTTTGATATTTGGCTACAAACTCACAATAACACAAGAAATCAGAAAAATAATTGTGGGAAATCAAGCAGATATGAAGAAAATTGTGCTGAATTTGATCCTTTTATATGCAGTGTCCTATCATTTTATGAAAAAAGCAAGAACGAAATTACAGTATAGGGGATTCTAATGAACGAAAAATTTAAAAAGTTTATGGTAGTTTGGTTTGGACAATTTGTGTCGATGCTTGGGTCGGGGATATCATCATTTGGATTATCATTGTGGATTTTCATGATGACGAAAAGCGCTACGACTTTTGCGATGACATTTTTAGTTCAAATTTTACCGGGTATTATATTTGCGCCATTTGCAGGATCAATGGCAGACAGAAAACAACGAAAACATATTATAGTGTTAACCGATTCACTTGATGCAGTACTTAAAGTTATACTTATGATTTTACTTGCGACGGGAAGTATGAAAGTGTGGATGGTGTATCCATTGACTTTCTTGTCGCAAACTTTGGGTACATTTCAAAATCCAGCATTCAATGCGACGATTCCACTTTTGGTTGAGAAGAAGGACATTCCAAGAGCGAATGGTTTTATGCAACTTATCAGGGCTATTCAAAATATGCTTGCACCGTTGATTGCAGGTGCGTTATTTCCATTTATAGGATTGACGGGATTGTTTGCAATTGATTTTGTAACTTTCTTCGTCGCTATTTTGACGATTTTACCTCAAAAAATCGAGCAAGAAATCGAAGAAGTTAAGGAATCTAACTTCACTAAGACAATTGTTAGTGATTTGAAAATAGCTTTTGAAGTGTTAAAACAAAAGCAAGGATTTATACAAATAATAGTCGTGTTTTCAATATTGAATTTTGTGGCAAATATAGCTATGGTTTTGGTTGGTCCGTTGGTAATGAGTAATTATGACACAAAAATTTACGGGCTTGTGAATTCTGTGTCTGGAATTGCAATGGTGTTAGGTGGAGTAATTTCTGGCGCAATTCCAAGTGAGAAAAACAAAGTAAGATCGATTTTCCTAAGCTTAATAATTTGTTCAATTGGATTGATAGTAATGGGAATAAATTACAGCTGGATTGTTATTGCTGTGGGATTTTTCTTATTTATGATTCCTACTCCTTATGCTAATGGAACTTTCGGTTCACTGATGCAATTGAAAATAGAGACTAAAATGCTTGGAAGAGTGGGTTCACTGGTGGATTGCTTGATGAAAATCATCACACCTATAGCGATTATTTTGGCGGGATTTTTGGCAGATAATGTGTTCAATCCACTTTTAGTAAAGGGCGGAAAATTATCTGACACTTTTATCGGGAAAATCATTGGAGTTGGAAATGGCAGAGGAATTGGGCTGTTATTTGTAATTTGTGGAACAATTTTATTAATCATTTGTGTGTCTATACTTTTGAATAAAAACATTAACCGACTTGAAGAACTAAACCCAGATGTAATTAATGATTAGTTTAGTGTAATTGGGGTATAAATACACAGAAACAGTTCAATCTGGAGATTGGAAAGCTGAAAAACACGTTCCAGTTATTCATATCGATAAAAAAGAAGGATTCACAGCAGATGATTTGTCAAGAATTTTCAAAGAAACACTTCAAAAATTCTGGGGAGAAGACGTTGAAATCAACGAAGGATCAGAATTGACATGGATGAGACAACCTCACTACTACATGGGATTGTATCCATACACTTACTCCGCAGGACTTACAATCGGAACACAAGTATCCAAAATGATTGTAGAAGAAGGAAAACCAGCAGCGGACAGATGGCTTAAAGCATTGGCATTAGGCTCCACAGAAGATTCTGTCGGAATCGCAAAAGCTGCAGGAGTAGACATCACAACAGATAAACCACTCAAAGACACCATCGAATACATCGGTAAAGTAATCGACGACATCGAAAAATACGACAAATAATAAGAATGGCATCGGTATCGGTGCCATTTTACATAGGAGCATCTAATGTATATACAATTTAATAATATTAAAAAATCATTCAACGCTAAGACAGTGCTTGACGTTGAGAATTTGCAAATAGAAAAGGGCGAAATAGTTTCAATTATAGGAAAAAACGGATTTGGAGGAATTCAAATATTCAAATCAAACATACTACTGTCAATATTTTTATCGTTTGTATTTATGTATGGAATATTCCTGTTATTTATGGACTTAGCATTAATTTATGAAAGAATAAGTACATTTACTGGATTTATTACTACTGCTTTTTTGATATTTGGATATAAACTAACCATTGTACAAGAAGTTAAAAATATAATAGTAGAAGGACCTTTTGACTTGAAAAAAGTGGTATTTAATGCTATATTTGATAGTGTTAGTGATAATGGTTTTTAATATTATTTGTAATCGTGAATAAATTTATTAGTTTAAATGAAATTTTATTTTAAATGTAAATTTAAATTATATAGTGAGGAGAAATTTATATGATGATTGATAAAAGACTTATTAAAATAGTCGAGAAAAGCAAAAAATACGTTACATTAAATGTTTTGAGTCAATGGATATCATTGGTAGCAAATATTGTAATGATGTTTGCAATTACGAAAGTTTTAGGTAAACTTTACGATAAAACTTTAGATAAAAAAGATATTATTTATCTTTTAGTAGTGGTTCTATTTTGTTTGTTAACTAGAATGATTTGTTATTTTCTATCATCGAGAATGAGTTATTTATCTTCAAAAGAGGTTAAGATTACTTTTAGAAAAAAGATTTATAGGAAGTTACTTTCATTGGGAAGTTCTTATCGTGATGATGTTAATACTTCTGAGATAGTTCAGGTAGCGGTAGAGGGAGTTGATCAGTTAGAAACTTATTTTGGTTCGTATTTGCCACAATTTTTTTATTCTATGTTAGCACCTGTAACTCTTTTTTGTGTTTTGGCTCCGATAAATTTTTCTTCTGCGATAATATTGTTACTTTGTGTTCCGCTTATTCCAATTTCTATAGCAGTAGTAATGACTTGGGCTAAGAAGTTATTATCAAAATATTGGGGACAATATACTGCTTTAGGCGATACTTTTTTAGAAAATTTACAAGGATTGACTACTCTGAAAATTTATCAGTCAGATGAATTTAAGCACGAAAAGATGAATGAAGAGTCGGAAAAATTTCGTAAAATTACTATGAAAGTATTGGCTATGCAACTAAATTCCATAACGATAATGGATGTAATTGCTTATGGTGGAGCTGCTATTGGTTCTATCCTAGCTGTGTATAATTTTAAGACTGGAAATATTGATTTGTCGGGTTGTATACTTATTATTTTATTATCAGCAGAATTTTTCTTGCCTATGAGACTTTTAGGTTCGTTTTTTCATATTGCAATGAATGGAATGGCAGCAAGTGGCAAAATTTTTAAACTCTTAGATATTACTGAATCTGAAGATGGCGAGTATGAATTTAAAATGGGAGATATTGAAATCAGAGATGTTAATTTTTCTTATGAGGAAGATAAGGAAGTATTACATAGAGTAAATATGAAGTTGGAACACGGAAAATTCACAGCTATTGTAGGCGAGTCAGGTTGTGGGAAATCGACAACTGCAGCGATTTTAATGAAAAAAAACAAAAATTATTATGGATCTATAAAAATATCTGGAATCGAACTTTCTAAAATTACTGAAAAAAGTATTATGGAAAATATAACGTATATTGGACATAATAGCTATTTATTTAAAGGTACTGTAAGGGAAAATCTTTTAATAGCAAAGCCAAATTCCACAGATGATGAACTTTCAAGCGTTTTAAAAAGAGCTAAATTATTTGATTTTCTTCAAAATGAGAATGGTTTGGATACATTGGTTAGCGAAAAAGGAGGAAATTTATCAGGAGGTCAATGTCAAAGATTGGCATTAGCGAGAGCTTTACTTCATAATACTCCGGTGTATATATTTGACGAAGCTACATCAAATATCGATTTAGAGAGCGAAGAGGCTATTATGAATGAAATTCATAATTTAGCAAAGTATAAGACTGTAATTATGATTTCTCACAGGCTTGTCAATGTCAAAAATTCAGATGTTATTTACGTCATGGATAAAGGTCGTGTAATAGAAAGTGGCAGTCATGAATTATTGTTAGATAAGGGTTGTGTTTATGCTAGTTTGTGGGAAACTCAGCAAGAATTAGAATGTTATAACAAGGAGGAGAACCATGAAACAACGTAATGGATTTATTGTTATGAAAAAATTAATAGGATTGGTGAGACCGCTGACTGGATATATGATTTTGGCAATTATAATGGGATTATTGGGAAACTTATGTGCGACATTTATCACGGTGTTAGGAGGAGTTGCCCTATTAGATGTGCTAGGACAATCTGTGAAATTAACTTATATGACTGCTTTTGTTATGTTGGTGGTATTTGCGTTGATAAGAGGATTTTTAAGATATGCAGAGCAATCTTTTAATCACTACATTGCTTTTAAATTATTGGCTTTGATACGAAGTAAAATATTTTTTGCTTTGAGAAAGCTATGTCCCGCAAAATTAGAGGGAAAAGACAGGGGGAATTTAATTTCTTTAATTACTTCTGATGTAGAACTTTTGGAAGTTTTCTACGCACATACTATATCTCCTATTGCAATAGCAGTTTTATTTTCGGTAGTTATGGTGTTGTTTATAGGAAGTTTTCATCCAATATATGGATTTATTTCTGCAATTGCCTATATAACTGTGGGGATTATTTTACCAATACTAATGAACAGATTAGGTGGTGAAAATGCAGTTAATTTTCGTAATAAATCTGGAGAATTGTCGAGCTTTGTATTGGATAGCATGAGAGGTTTAGATGAAACTATTCAGTATGGAGATGGTGAAAATCGTTTAAATCAAATAGATAAAAAATCACAATTGCTATCTGACATAGAAAAAAATATGAAGAAAAATATGGGAATTAATGCAGCAGTTACAAATGGAGTAATCATTTTATTTGATATTTCCATTTTAATTTGTGCAATTTTATTGTATGAAAAAGGAGTTGTAAATTTTTCGGGAGTATTATTGCCGTTAATCGCGTTGATGAGTTCTTTTGGACCGGTTATATCATTGGCAAATTTGGGAAGCACATTACAAAACACGTTGGCAGCAGGAAATAGAGTTTTAGATATTTTAGAGGAGGAACCTCTTGTAAAAGATATTCAAGGAAAATCAGAAATAAAATTTCAAGGAGCTTATGCGAATAACGTTAGCTTTGCATACGAAAATGAAAAAATATTAAAGAACTTTTCAATGGATATACCTAAAAATAAAATTATAGGGATTGTAGGAAGAAGTGGTAGCGGGAAATCAACTATATTAAAATTATTTATGCGATTTTGGGACGTTCAAGAGGGAGAACTAAAGATTTCTGACAAAAAAATCTCTGAGATTAACACAAAAAATCTCAGAAATATGGAAAGTTTTGTAACTCAAGAGACCCACTTATTCCACGATAGTATAAAAAATAATTTAAAAATAGCAAAATTAGATGCAACCGATGAAGAGATAGAAAATGCTTGTAAAAAGGCGTCTATTCACGATTTTATTATGACGTTACCTAAAGGATATAATACATCGGTTGGAGAATTAGGAGATACACTTTCAGGAGGAGAACGTCAAAGGTTGGGACTTGCTAGGGCGTTTTTGCACGACGCACCTTTTATGTTACTAGATGAACCTACATCAAATTTAGATAGCCTTAATGAAGCTGTCATTTTAAAATCTCTTTATCAACAACAAGATGGTAAAACGGTAGTATTGGTCTCTCATCGTCTGTCTACAATGAGAATTGTGGATAAAGTATATTCAGTAGAAAATGGTAGAGTGAGTTAATCAAAATGGATATAGACAAAAAAAGAAAAAAAGAAATAAAAATGATAAGCAATATGATTGACTTATATTGTAAGAAGAACCAGAAATCAAAAGAGGACTTGAGTGATTATGAAGAATTAAAAAATTATGCTATTAAAAAGATAAATTCTTGTCCATTTATGGAAACAAAGACATTTTGCTCTAATTGTAATGTTCATTGTTATAAACCGGATATGCGTAAAAAAATCTGCGAAGTTATGAGGTTTTCTGGGCCACGAATGATTTTTTATCATCCAATTATGACTATTCATCATATAATTTTAAGCAAAAAAAGAAAGAAGTAGAGGTGAATATGAAATTTAAAAAGACAATTTTTATAATTTTAGGTTTAATTAGCTTGGGATTAGGGGCAATAGGAGCGATATTGCCGATGTTACCGACAGTTCCTTTTTTAATGTTATCTGCAATTTGTTTTAGTAAAAGTTCTGAAAAATTAGATAGATGGTTCAAAAGAACTAAACTCTACAAAAATAACTTGGAAACATTTGCGAATGGGGAAGGAATGACTTTGAAAGTTAAAATACGTATTATGCTAACGGTAACTATACTAATGGCGATTGGATTTTTCACAATGTTTCGCAAAAAACTATACATACCTTGTATAATATTAGCTTGTGTGTGGTTATTCCATATACTTTATTTTTGCTTCGGAGTTAAAAGATATTCTAAATCATAAGTTTTATACAAATACAATTAATATCACTTTATAAATGCCAAAGCTCCTTGATTAATAAAAAAATATTGGGGTATAAATAATCTGTAAGAAATTTTATAGGGGGTAATATTAATGGCTAAATTAACAGAAACAGTTCAATCTGGAGATTGGAAAGCTGAAAAACACGTTCCAGTTATTCATATTGATAAAAAAGACGACGGATTTAAAGTATGCGCAATCGTAGGTGAAGAAATCGAACACCCAAACACATTCGAACACCACATTGCATGGATTAAAGTATTCTTCCAACCAGAAGGAGAAAAATTCCCAGTAGAAGTAGCTTCTTACCAAGCAAGTGCTCACGGCGAAGGCGAAGTGTTCACTAAACCACACGTTGACGCTTATGTAAAATCTAGCAAACCAGGTAAAGTATTTGCATTAAGTTATTGCAATATCCATGGTTTATGGGAAAGTGCTGAAGAAGTAAAATAGATTGATATAATGAGGACTCTTTGATGAGTCCTTTTTTTCGTGTGGAATGTTGCTTGTGATATGATTTATTGATTATTAAATAAATTTTACATATTATTTTATACAACTTTTGAATATTTGGGTAATAATATAATAATAAGTGGAGGTGTTAGATGAAGAGATTAAGGTTAAGGGGAATTTTAATAATTGCGTTTCTTATAATGCTTGTGACTTCTAAAGTTTCTCTTGCTGATTCTATAGAATCTATCGATACTAATGCTGTTATAGAAAAGGATGGCTCCATTTCTATTACGCAGGTGTGGAAGGCTAATCCAGATTCTGGTACGGAATTTTTTATTCCTATGCAGAATCTAAATCATATGCAGATAGAGGATTTTACGGTTTCTGATGAAAAGGGGCCGTATGAACGTATGGATCCGTGGGATGTGGATTCTAATTTCAGCAAGAAAGCTAGAAAATACGGGATAAATCAGACGTCAGATGGTATTGAATTATGCTTTGGTAAGACTGAGTTTAAGGATAAGACTTATACGATTCGTTATAAATTTAAAAATGCTGTGACATATTTTAATGATTATGATGGCTTTAATATAAGATTTGTAAATGATCAGATGGATCCTACGCCTGATAAGGTTACTTTACAGATTAGCCTATTTGATGGAAAACTAAACAAGGATAATGCTAGGGTGTGGGGATTTGGTTATGATGGCAATGTCAATTTAGAAAATGGCAAGATTGTTGCCAAAGCAAAAAAATTTGATTCATCTAACTATATGAACATTATGTTATCCTTGAATAAGGGAATTATTAGCCCAAATCATACTTCGAACAAGAGCATTGATACTATGGTTAATAAGGCTTTTGAAGGGTCTGATTATTCGTATGATGATTACAAGAACGGTGGAGTTTACGATAAAGGTGGAACGCCTACAAGCACTATTGATAAAATTTTTGGTGTATTTACTGCTGTAATGGGCGTAATTGGTGCATCTTTAGGAATATTTGCGATAGTTAATCCAAATAGGAACAAGAATATCAAAAATGTCGGCAAAGTTGACAGAAAAAACCCACAATATCACAGGGAGATTCCTTTTGAAAAGAATTTAATGGCAAATTTTTTTGCATATAATGGAAAAGAAAATATGGTTCAAAATATATTGTCCACAACGCTTTTGGTGTGGTTAAGAGATGGCAATATTGATTTTACAACTTCACATGAAAAGTCAGCCATATTACGCAGAGATATCGAAAAATATAATATAGAGATTCTCAAAGAACCTGAGTTCAATAGCGATTACGAACAATTGTTATTTTCAAGTTTACAAGAAGCATCAGGAGATGATGTGACTCTGACTGAAAAAGAATATAAGGATTTTCTGAAGGATGACGATGATTTCTTAGAGAGAATTATTAAATCTATTGAAAAAGATGGAAAGAAGTTTTTATTAGATAATGAATATATTGAGAATTCACGCGGTATGTTCAGAAAATATTCATACACTCAAAAAGGGCTTCAAGAGGCAGCGTTAATTCCTGCTTTTGAGAGATTTTTAAAAGATTTTACTCTGATTAATGAGCGTGAACCTATAGAAGTAGCGTTATGGGATGAGGTTTTAATAGGAGCGACGTTGTTTGGAAAAGGCGAAGAGACTTTGAGACAGTTCAAAAAGTTTTATCCAGATTACACGTTCGGAAGTTTCGATAGAGATATTTACACAAGTTATTGGTATCTAAACCACTTTTCAAATAACACTTACAGTAGTGCAATTGCAAACTCACAATCAAGTGCTGGATATGGTGGTGGAGCATCAATTGGCGGCGGTGGCGGATTCTCAGGCGGCGGATCTGGCGGCGGCGGAAGATAAATTTTAAGGAGGAAATTATGGGAATACCTGTAGTAGGAATATTGATTGCATTAGTCGTTATAATTGCTGTATATTTTATTGCAACTCAAAGAAGTCTTGTAATGGCTAAGGAAAATATCGCTAATGCTTTTTCACAAATCAAAGTAAGCCAACAATCAAGATTTGACGCTTTGACAGAACTTGCAAAGGCGACAAAAAGTTATTCTGAATACGAATATAAAACTTTGATGGAAGTTATATCTAAGAGACAATCATCAAACGATGTAAAAGGAATTGAAAATAATGAAGAAATCCTAAGAAATCTGTCTGGAAGAATTAATGCATTAGCAGAAAACTATCCTGATTTAAAGGCTTCAGAAACTTACAAGGAAACAATGCAAAGTATAAATAAATACGAAAACACAGTAAGAACATCAAGAATGGTATTTAATGACACTGTTACTATTTATAACAGAAAAGTTAAACAATTCCCAAGTTCTTTGGTGGCTTCAGTGTTAGGATATAAAGCTGAGGATTATCTGGAAATGGACGATTCCAAATCAGATATGCCTAACTTGGAGTATTAGTTGAAAATTTGCCGGGCACTTAGTGTCCGGTTTTTTATTTGGTAAAATTAGATACACACAAATTCATATTGCAAACACATCTTGTGTTATAATACTTGTAAAATATCAAACAAAGGTGATTAAATGATTGACGGATTTTACGATAGATATATGTACACTCCGATGCCTGAAATGCATAACGAGATGATTCCCGTAACGGTGGGTTGTTCTTATGGAAAATGCATCTACTGTGATTTGAATGTTGGAAAAAGGTTCAAGGTTTTCGACATTGAAGATGTGAAAAAATATATACAAGATAGGAAAATTTTTTACGAGGACAAGAGGTTTACTCCGAAAAAGTTCACGCTTTTGGAGGGCAATGCCTTGTGTTTGAATAATGATTATTTGACGGAGATTTTGAAAGAAATCAGAAAGAATTTTCCAAATATGAAATACGTGTCGTGTTTTTCCAGAAGTGATGATATTCTCAGAAAAACTGATGAAGAATTGTTGGAGCTTAATAATCTGGGGATTGATCGTATTTGTGTGGGAATTGAGTCGGGGTCTGATTGGGTGCTTTCTTATCATAAAAAAGGTGTCACATCACAAGAACAATTGACGGCTCTTCATAGGCTCGATAATTTGGGAATAAAATATTCTGTCTACATTATGCTTGGTCTTGGCGGAAAAGCACATTCACGTGAACATATAATGAAGACTGCAGAGTTTTTGAACAAGGTGAACCCGTTTGAAATTGTGGTTGTGAATTTGGTTTTGTTCAAGAATGCAAAGCTTGTAGAAAACGTGAGAAATCACGATTTCAAAAGGGTATCCATCAGACAGCAAATCATTGAGGAGATAATGCTTGTGGAAAATTTGAACATAAGATGCGTCTACAATGGAACTCACAAGACTAAGGCAGTGGCTGTGACATCTGTAATTCCCGACAAGAAGGATGAAATTATCGCTGTTTTGAAACAAAGACTAGAAGATGATGACAAGGAAATGAATAAAAAAGAACGTAAAAAATGGGATAGATGGGATGAAGGTTAATGGATACGGAAAAAATTAAGAGACAAACTGGAATAAATAAGGTGATTTTCAAAAGGGAAGTTACTTCGACTAACGACGAAATTCTGAATGAAAAGCAAGACGATACGTTGATGATTGCATTTTTTCAATCGAAAGGTAAGGGAAGATATGGAAGAAAGTTTTTCTCGCCAGAAAATGGGTTGTATTTCTCGTATTTATTGAATGAAGAAATGACATTCCAACAATCGCAATTCATCACACCAATTATGGGAATTGCTGTAAGCTATGCAATTGACGAAATTTTCGGCGTGAATACGTCGATTAAATGGGTCAATGATATTCTGCTTGAGAAAAAGAAAATCTGCGGAATACTCACAGAATGTAAAGTTGAGAAAAATGTCTGCCTTGATATCGTGGTTGGTGTCGGAATTAACGTCTACCAAACGGATTTTCCAGAAGACATCAAAAATACGGCTGGATTTATCACAGAAAAAAACGACTCAGATAAAAGAGAAGAATTGGTCATAAAAATAATGCAGAATTTCCTAGAATTTTGGAGCGAGGATAGGGATAGTTTGGTTGAAAAATATCGAAACAAAGCCACATTCATCGGTAATGAAATCAAAGTACACAAAAACGGAGATTATATTCCAGCTACTGCAATGAATATCAATGATGATTTTAGCTTGAAAGTAAAATACAACGACGGAACAATTGAAGATTTAAATATAGGAGAGATTTTTTTGTAAAATCTCTTTTTTTTATTGACAAACTAAAAATAAAATGATATTATCAAATTAACAAATGAACAAGTATTCATATGTTCATATAAAGGATGTGATAGATATAGATAAATTCAACGATGAGAAATGTGAAGTAACGCTAATTCACGAGGATAATGTAAAAAAAACTATCAATGAGCTTCCAGATGACGAATTGATCGCAGATTTGTCCGATATGTTCAAAATTTTTGGAGATCAAACAAGGGTGAAGATTTTGATGGCGTTGGAAAGCGGAGAGTTGTGCGTGTGCGACATTGCAGCTGTGATGAATATGAGTCAGTCTGCTATCAGTCACCAATTGAGGGTGTTGAAGCAAAGCAACATTGTGAAGACTAGACGTCAAGGAAAAGTTGTGTATTATTCGATTTCGGATGATCATGTGAAAGAAATCTTCGACATTGCGATAGTACACGTGCAAGAATAACGAGAAATAATTTAGAAAAATAAAAAAATAAAAAGGAGAAAGTTATGAAAAGAAGATACACATTAGAAAATTTGGGATGTGCAAATTGTGCAGCAAAAATGGAAGAGAAAATCAAGGAATTGGACGGAGTAAATTCTGTTACTGTGAATTTTATCACTACAAAAATGGTGTTGGATGTAGAAGATGACAAGTTTGATACTGTTTTGGCGCAAGCAAAAGACATTATCAAATCAATTGAGCCTTACGTTGAAGTAAAATAATGAATAAGGAAATAAAATTAACGATAGCTTCGGCGGTATTTTTTGCAATCGGATTTTTTATCAAAGAACCTCACGCAAGACTTGCGGCTTTCGCTGTTAGTTATCTGATTGTGGGAATTCCAGTAATAAAGTTAGCGTTTTTGAATTTGAAAAACGGTCAGTTATTTGACGAACATTTCTTGATGATGATTGCAACTTTGGGTGCGTTTTTCGTTGGAGAATACGCCGAAGGTGTTGCTGTTATGCTTTTTTATCAAATCGGGGAGATTTTCCAAGACAAGGCCGTTGGGAAATCTCGTGATTCTATCAAGGAATTGATGGACATTGCACCGACTTTTGCGAATTTGAAAACAGAAGATGGTTACGATAAGGTGGATCCTTACGATGTGAATGTGGGAGATATTATCGTAGTCAAACCGGGCGAGAAAGTTCCGTTGGACTGCGTGGTAGTAGATGGAAGCTCTATGGTTGACACGAAGGCGTTGACTGGAGAAAGTGTTCCAATTACTGTCGCAAAAGGCGAGGAACTATTGTCGGGATACATCGTGATGGACAAGGTTTTGAATGCGAAAGTTACGAAGGATTTTGAAAATTCTGCAGTGACGAAGATTTTGGATTTGGTTGAAAATGCATCCAGCCAAAAAAGTAAACAAGAAAAATTCATCACGAAATTTGCAAGAGTCTACACTCCTGTTGTAGTATTGGTCGCAGCAGCACTTGCGATATTGATGCCTTTGATATTGAAACAACCTTTCCAAACATGGTTGTATCGTTCGTTGACATTCCTTGTAATTTCGTGTCCTTGCGCACTTGTAATCAGTATTCCGTTGAGCTTTTTCTCAGGAATCGGTGCGAGCAGCAAGGCAGGGATTTTGGTTAAGGGAAGTAACTACATCGAAAAGCTCGCAGAAACAGATACTGTTGTGATGGATAAAACTGGAACATTGACACAAGGCGTGTTCAAAGTTGTAGAAGCAAAATCAGTTGGATTTTCAGATGAAGAAATGCTCCAATACGTTGCGAGCGCTGAAAAATCATCCAACCATCCAATCGCACAATCGATTATTGATTATTATGGGGACAAAGAATATTTGAACTTGGACTCTGCAGAAAACATCGCAGGACAAGGAATAAATGCCGTGATAAATGGCAAACAAATCCTAGCAGGAAATGCTAAGCTTTTAAAAGATGTTGAATTTGAACCGATTGACACTACAGACACTGTTGTCTACGTTGCAATTGATGGAAAATTTGCGGGATATATCAGAATCGCCGACGAAATCAAACAAGACAGCGCACAAGCAATTGTTGATATGAAAAATGTCGGCATCAAAAAAACTTACATGCTAACTGGTGATAATGATTCTGTCGCAAAGTCAGTAGCAGAAAATCTCAAAATTGACGAATACAAATCCAAGCTACTTCCACAAGATAAGGTTGAAATTGTAAAGAAATTGATAGAAAAAGGAAGAAAAGTGGCATTCGTAGGCGACGGAATCAACGATGCGCCAGTGCTTGCACTCAGTGATGTCGGAATTTCCATGGGACAAATCGGAAGCGATGCGGCAATCGAAGCGAGTGATGTCGTAATCATGACAGACGAGCTAACGAAAATCGCCCAAGCAATCAAAATCTCCAAGAAAACACTCAAAATCGCAAAACAAAATGCGTATTTTGCAATCGGTGTGAAAATAATTGTGCTAATATTATCGGCACTTGGACTTACAAACATGTGGGCTGCAATCTTCGCAGACGTCGGAGTTACAGTGCTTGCTATTTTGAATTCATTCAGAGCTATGCGAGTTAGTTGAGTAAAATCGAAATCTCATTTATACTAATCATAAAGGAGATGATAGAATGAAAATAGTAGGCTATGTGTTTTTAGGAATATTTGCGATAGCACTTATTTATGGAATTTATTCAATATCGAAAATATTGGCAATCGCCAAGATTAGAAAAAACGTCAACTCAGAAAAAGTGTGGCAAACTATCTCACAAAATAACCGCCAACCAGTAGCGTTGGATAGGATTTTGATGAGAAAAAACAACAGAAAATTTACCAAAAAAGAACAAGAAATGATATTGAAAAGAATATCTACTTGTAGAAAATGCATCCTTATAGGACTATTAGCATTGATACTAGCAATCGTGTTTATAGCGATAGGGTAATGACAACGTAATGAAATTACACGAATAAATGTTGATGTTTTATCGTAAATGGATTAGAATATATTTATAAGGAGGTCTATTATGTCAACTGTTAATTTAAATATTAGAACTGATAAAGAAATTAAAGAAAAAGCAGAAAATATTTTTCAAGAGTTGGGGCTTAATATGACAACGGCAATAAATATGTTTTTGAGAACATCAATAAGGGAAAATGGAATCCCATTCGATTTAAAAATCGATTCTGTAAACGATGAGACAAAACTTGCGATTGAAGAAGGAAGAAAAATCGCAGACGACAAAACAATCGAAGGATACGTAAGTATCGAAGAATTGAAAAAAGCTCTTGAAAATTTGAGATAATAGATCACATTCTTATATTTAAACTGTCAATAAAAACATGCGTCAGAGTAAAATCTGACGCATTTTTTAATTTAATCAAAAATCAAATAAAATATCGTGATGACCAATATCCAACAAAATAATCATCTCATTGTCTTCGTAATACCAAATAATTCGAATATCCATGTTCACGGAAGATTCCCACAAGCCATTACTACCTTGAATTTTCTTCGTTCTTAAGGATGGGTGTGTTGGATTATCAAGAAAAAATGAAAGTTTTTTCTTGGTTTGCTTTTTTTCGATATCAGATAATTTTTTGTAGTGTTTTTTAAATGATTTCGTGTAAGTTATTTTGTAGCTCATTACTTGTCCAACTCTTCAAAAAGAGAATCAATATTGTCAAAAACAGGTTGGTCGCCATTTTCAATCGAAACTTTTAGTTCTTTGACGGATTTTTTTAAATTTTCAATCACACGTTCTGGATATACAGCTACAGGAACGAAAATAATCTTTCCATCTTCTTCCATAACTTCGAATTGGTCACCTTGGTTCAAATCAAGAGAATTCACAATATCTTTTGGAATTGTCACTTGCGACTTTGCTTTAAGTTCAACTAACATATTATCACCTCTCAAGTTAGAATTTCCTACTTTCTAACTTGATTGTAATATCTTTTATTTAAACTGTCAACAAAAATATGCGTCAGATTTTACTCTGACGCATATTTTAATCCAATAAATGTGAGCGTTTCAACACTGGACGTACTGCCATGTACAAAATATTTGCAACTATAACAGTCACAACAGCATTGAAGAAAGTTACACCGGCGCTGATTTTCGCCAACGCAGATGCTATTTGTTGTGGTTGACCCAAGACATATAATTTATAAAAATAACCTACAAATGGATCAGCGAACACATTGAACAACATTCCTGCACATGAAGCGATAACAGCCCACTTCAAAATGTATTTGTTGTCGTTTGATTCGTTGATTTTCTTAGATTTGTGAGCGATTGCTCCCACAATCAAACCAATACATAATTTCAACACGAAAGTCTTCGGAGCAACCAAAATATACACAGGATCCATAATGTCTGCGATAGTCATTCCGATAGCACCAGCAAGTCCACCGTAAAGCCCGCCAAGTAAAAGCGCCGCCAAAACCAAGAACACGTTACCAAAATGGATTGATGTGAAATCTCCACCCGGAACAGGAACCTTGATTTGCAAATAAGTGAACGTGATGAAACATAATGCAGCAAGCACTGCACATTGAACAAGCTTGTGAGTTTTTATCTTCAAATAAACCCCTCCTCAAAATATTTATAATTAAAGTGTATTGAATAAGTTGTAAATTGTCAATTAACTTATGATATAAAGAAACAATCGATTTTTCGCATTAATTGTTATTGACAAGAAAATAATTTAAATGTAAAATAATAATCGTTATCTATGATAACGATTATTATTTTTACTCGAAGGGAGATATTATGCAATTAGATAAGAAAAAAATAATGGCGCTATTTCTTGCGGGAGTTATGACGACAAGTATGATTCCTTTTGAAAGTTTAGCAAATAACGAAAATGACTTTAGTAAGAGCAAGTTTGAGCAGAATTTGAATGAGAAAACAACTAATAACAAACCAGATGCTGTTTCAAACTCTACTAACAAGGATGAAAAGCCGCAGGATGGCAATGAAAATCCATCTACACATGAAGACAATCATACAGAAAAGGTTAATGAAAAAACAATAACTGTAGATGAATTATTTAAAGGACAAAAAGGAACAAAAGAAGATCCTTATAAAATTAATGATGTAGATCAGCTTATAAAATTTGCCCATAGTTTATCAAAAACACAAGATTACAAAGATAAGTATGTTGAGCTTTCTAGTGACATTGAATTAAATAATGATTGGGTTCCTGTAGGATTGGGAGAATACGCTTTTAATGGTCATTTTGATGGTAAAAATCATAAAATAAGTGGATTAAAAATTGGAAGCAAAGATAATTTACACAAAGATCCATCAGAAAAAGATAAAAAAATTGCTTTTTATGGGCTATTTGGAGTGCTAGGAGCTAATAGCTACATAGAAAATTTAAAAATAGATGTTGATTTTAATTTAATATCAGACAGTGCGCTTTATGTTGGTGCATTAGCAGGATATGCTAATGGTTCAACTATTAATAACATAGAAGTTACTGGTAAATTAATTGGGAAAACTACTCATGCAAAATCAAATATTTTTGTAGGGGGAGTTGTTTCAAATGGAATTAGACAAAAAATAGTAAATTCAAAAAGCGATATTGATATAAGAGTAGAATCTGATGGAGGGCTTGCTGAAGGTGGAGGAATCATGGCTCTTTCTAACAGAGGTCTTATTTTCAATTGCTATTCTAAAGGTAATATATCAGCAAATGCAAATAGAGTTACAAAAGAAGGAAGTACTGCTTTAGGTGGAATTTGTGGAGTAAATGCAGGAACTATTTCAAACTGCTATTCTACAAATGATATTATTAGCGATTGTTACACTGGTTTTATCGGAGCGATAACAGGATGGGTAACTGGAATTGGATCAACTTTCCAAAGCTATTATGATAAGGATTCTGTCCTAATTACTGATAATGCTACTAAGAATAAAAACATTATAAAACCTTCTGTTCCTATTGGATGGATGGTTAAAGGTAGTGGTGTTAGCGACGAAGGAATGGCATATGAAGGTTGTATTAGTATGGATTTAAAGGGAATGACAAAGTCAGAAATATCGAGTAGTCTGGCTAATGTACTAAATTCCAATCTTAAGAAATCTAGAATCAATTTAAAAAAAGGAAGCCGTTCAAATGATCACTGGAAAAAAGATGAAAATCTAGCTGAAAATATTTTCGAATGGACAAACTCATCAGGTTTTCCTGTTTTTTCTGACAAAAAGACATCGGTAGTTTATGATATAAATACAGAAAACCTTATAAAACAACTTCAAATGAATTCCAAAGAAGGAATAAATGAAGGTGATTTTTACGGAAGAAGTAAAGATAAATCATTAGTTGTAAAAGTTAAATTCGATAAAAAAGGTGATATCATAGACATTAAGACTCTTGAAGGAAGAGTTACAAAAGAAGAAATTGATAAAATAATTAATAAAAAAGAAAAAATATCTGATATCAAAAACAATAAATTAAAAGAGGCTTTATTAAAAGCGGTAGAAAAATCAAAGATAAATGATATAACAGACTATTCAAAGCTAAATTATAATATATTTGAAAAAGGTAAAGGAACTAAAGATGATCCATTTATAATAGATAATGAAAATCAATTTCTAGATTTTGCTAGGTCAGTTAATGAAGAGGAAAACTATGCTGATAAATACGTAAAATTAAATAGAGATATTAAACTTACAAAAGAATGGATAGTAGTAGGATCTCAAGGTAAACACCCATTTAAAGGGGATTTTAACGGGAACAATCATACTATTTCAAATATGAAGATTGGTTCAGAAAAAACACCTCGCCAATACAGATTTGCGGCTCTTTTTGCAGTAATAGATGGAGGAAAGGTTTATAATTTAAACATTAAAGATTTTGAAATATATAATACAATTTTATCTGAAGATAGAGTATTTGTAGGAGCTGTTGCAGGTGGAATACAAAATGGCGCTTTTATTGATAATGTAAATGTTAACGGAAAAATACATTCAAAATCTATGAGAACGCAACAATATATAGGAGCAATTGCAGGGCAATCATTGAAGTCTAGTATAATAAACTCATCTGCAGAAATTCAAATTGATGCAAAAGGAGAATCGAAAGATATTTATGCTGGGGGACTTGTTGGAATTAATGCATTTGGAGCGCTATTTAACAGTTATTCAAAAGGCAATATAACAGCAGATAGTTTATTAAATAAAGTATCTATAGGTGGGTTGTGCGGATACCAATCAGGCGTTATTTTTAACAATTACTCTAGTGTAAACCTAAATTCAACTTCTCCTACAACTGATGTTGGGGAACTAGCAGGAAGGTCTACAGGAACAGGAAAAAATTTCGATAATTTTTACAGCAAGAATTCCTTAGTAAAAATAACAGGAAAATCTAAAAAAACAAAAAATGGATTTGGAGTTGTAGTGAAGAACTCTATAGTTGAAAGTTCAGTGGCTATCGACGATTTGAATGATTCAGATTATTTCAAAAAATTAAACGAGAATTTATCATCCAAAAACTATAGAAAAGCTCTTGATTTTGTTAAAGCCGATAATAAAAACAATATAAAATTAAGAAAATGGAAATTAAAAGAAAACTCTAAAAATTTAGAAAATCCAAATGTCGGCCAAAGTAATAGTTCAAAAACGACTAAAAATATCAACAGAATATCTGGAGAAAACAGAGAACTAACAGCTATTGAAGTATCAAAAGAAACTTATCCTAATGGTACAGATACAGTTATTATAGCTAATAGAGAAACTTTTTCTGATACAATTTCAGCATCTCCTTTAGCCAAAAATGAAAGAGCAGCTATATTATACACATCCAAAGATGAAATTTCAAAAGATACATTAAATGAAATTAAAAGGTTAAAGGCTAAGAATGTTATTATAATAGGCGGAGAAAATTCTATTAAAGTAGAAGTATTAGACAAGTTAAAGAATAATAAATATTCTGTAACTAGAATAGCTGGTAAAGACAGATATAAAACAAGCTTGAAAATTGCAGAAAAAGTTATCCATAAGTCAAACTCTAATAAATTGCAAATAGCAAGTGGAGAAAACTTTGCAGATGCATTGGCAATAACCAATTTATCTAACCGAGATAATACACCAATATTACTTGTAGCAAAAGATACGATTGATTCTGAAGTTATAAAACTATTAAGTAAATTAAAATTGGAAAAAATAAACGTAGCTGGAGGAGAAAAATCAATCTCAAATAAAACTTTTAATGATATAAAAACTATTACTAAATCAAAAGTTGAAAGAATTGCGGGAGATAATCGCTACGAAACAAGTTTTAAAATTGCAAAATTGATGAACAAATCAGATAAATTTATAATAGCAAGTGGAGAAAACTTTGCAGATAGTTTAGTGTCAGCTCCATACGCAGATAAAGAAAATGCGGTATTAGTATTAAGTGCAAAAGACGAACTATCATCAGAAATTAAAGAATATCTGACAAAAAATGAATCAATGATAACTATAATAGGTGGAGAAAAATCAGTATCAAAACAGGTTGAAGAACAACTTAATAAATAAATCAAAAAAACCAGCGTTATTTTATAAAACGCTGGTTTTAAATTCTACACATCAATGTAGTCGCCATACACAGGATACAAGTTGTACTTCGTCAAATAACGTTCTACTTGGTCGACTATTCGTGTGTCGTTGATTAAGAATTGTTCGTCGACTTTATCTTTTTCATCATTACGTCTTCCAATTCCTGTGTCTACACTTGCAGAGATTTTGGTAGCTCCCATTAAGGTGACAAGTTACGAAATTCGTTGGATTATCTGGTTGAGATTATGGTTTGCCAACAACATCATTAGATGATAAAAGGAGAAAAGAAAGAACTTATAGGCTAATAACAAGAGACGCAATCTTAGAAGTTGATATAAAAAATCATTTAACAATATTTATGATATAATTATAGCGATTAAGAGGGCAAAGAGGTGCTTTGTATGAATAACGAAAACAATATAGATAGAGTTCATGATGATGTTTTTAATAGCATAAAAATATTGATGGAGAAGGCAAGAAATGAAGTTTTTCGTGAAGTCAATAATATTTTGGTACAAACTTACTGGGAGATTGGACGTATCATTGTAGAAGATGAGCAAGGTCATTCAGAAAGAGCAGAGTATGGGAGAGAGCTACTTAAAGATTTATCTAAGAGATTAACTAAAGAGTTTGGGCGAGGATTTTCAGTATCAAACTTGCAATTTATGAGGAGATTTTTTCATGAATATGAAATTCAACAGACAGTGTCTGTTAAATTGACCTGGTCCCATTATTGTGAGCTTTTATCCATTAGCGATGAGAAAAAAAGAAGTTTTTATGAAAAAGAAAGTATCAACGCAAATTGGTCGGTAAGAGAACTTAAAAGACAAATTAAAACATCGCTTTTTGAAAGATTGCTCTTATCATCAGGAGAAGAGAACAAAGAAAAAGTCCTAGACCTAGCCTTAAAGGGCAATGAAATAAATAAGGCATCTGACCTCGTAAAAGACCCTTATGTTTTTGAATTTTTAGGATTGCCAGAAGAAAAACCAATGATGGAAAGTGATTTGGAAAAAGCACTTATAGATCATATTGAAAAGTTTTTGCTAGAACTTGGCAAGGGTTTTATGTATGTAGGCAGTCAGCAAAGGGTAACCCTAGGCAACACTCATTATTATGTGGACATGGTATTTTACAATAAAATATTGAGGTCTTATGTCTTAATCGAACTAAAAACAAGCAAGCTAATGCCGGAAGCAGTAGGTCAAATCAATATGTATCTCAATTATTATAAATCAGAAGTTAATGATGAGATGGACAATGAACCGATAGGAATAATATTGTGTACAGATAAGGACGGGGTGCAAGCAGAATACGCATTAGGAAACTTATCAAATAAAATATTCGCATCAAAATACACCTTGTATATCCCAAACAGAAAAGAGCTTGAAGAACAAGTTGAAAAAGTAATAGAAAAATACAAGGAAAAATAAAATATAAATTGGAGAAGTAGAGAAAAAATCTACTTCTTTTTTTATTGCAAGGAGAATTAGAATGGAAATAAAGAAAAGATATTAATATAAAAAAAGCCCATCAATGTGGGCTTATGATAAGATATAAAATTCTACACATCAATATAGTCGCTATACACAGGATATAAGTTGTACTTCGCCAAGTCGCGTTCTACTTGGTCGACTGTTCTTGTGTCGTTGATCAAGAATTGTTCGTCGCCTTTATCTTTTTCATCATTGCGTCTTCCGATTCCTGTGTCGACGCTTGCGGAGATTTTGGTAGCTCCCATTAATAGTGACAAGTTACGGAACTCGTTGGATTCTCGAGTTGAGATTGTGATTTGCGCGAATGGCAAGAAGATTCTGGTTGCGATTATAAATTGCATCAATTTTGTTTCAGGAACTTCTTTTATGTTCAAATCTTCTTCGTTTTTCGTTGGCCTGATTCGAGGAAATGATATGCTGATTTCTGCGTGTGGGTATTTTTTTTGCAATAAATTTGCGTGCATTCCCAAACAAAAACAGTCATCAATTCCATCGGAAAGTCCGAACAACGCCCCAAACCCTACGCCACGAATTCCTCCCATGATTGCACGTTCTTGCGTGTCCAATCGATAAGGAAAGCAAGATTTATGTCCTGTTGGGTGGTAGAATTTGTAATTTGTAGGGTTGTATGTTTCTTGGAAAGCTGTGACGAAATCACAACCTGCTTCGTGAAGTTTCTTGTAATCTTCAACATTTGTAGGGTACACTTCAACGCCAACTACACGGAAATATTTCTTCGCCAATTTTACGGCATCACATATATAATCCACCGAGGAGTATTTTTGCGATTCACCTGTTAGAATCAAAACGTCTTCGATTTTTTCGCGTCTCATTTGTTTCATTTCAGATTCTATTTCATCCATGGTAAGTTTCGCACGGACGATATCTGATTTCGCTCTAAATCCGCAGTATTTGCAGCTGTTTTCGCAATAATTTGCGATGTAAAGTGGGCTGAACAAGTACACGTTGTTTCCGAAATATTGTAGTCTTAGTTTTTGTGAGATTTCTCCCAATTCTTCTATAAAATCAATGGCACAATCGCTTAGCATGTTGTAATAATCGAAATAATCCAAGGCTTCGTTGTTTTTGATTTTTCCCAAAGTTCTTCTAACATCATCAGCCGTTACATTTACAGATTTTACCTCAGATAATTTTTCGGATAATTTATCGTAAATGTCCGAATGAATGTCTTGCATATTATTAAAATATTTGAATTCTTCCATTTGTCGCCTACTTAAAGAAATCTCTGAGTGGAGATGAAGGGTCAGCGCCCGTTTCCAAAACTCTGCCCGGTTTTGCGATGTGAGCTAGTCTTCCCGCTTTGATTGCTAGTGCGAAAGCTTCAGCCATTTTGTTGATGTCGCCGCTTGTAGCGATGGCAGTGTTCGCCATGATTGCACTTGCGCCCATTTCCATAGCTTCACACGCTTGTGATGGTTTGCCGATTCCTGCATCCACAATCACTGGCAAATCAATTTCGTTGATGATGATTTGGATGAAATCTTTGGTTGCAAGTCCCTTGTTGGATCCAATCGGAGAGCCCAATGGCATGATGCAACTTGCACCAGCTTCTTTCAAATCCCTCGCGAAATTCAAATCTGGATACATATAAGGCATAACGACGAATCCTTCGTCAGCCAAAACTTTCGTAGCTTTTAACGTTTCTACGTTGTCTGGAAGTAAGTACTTGCTGTCACGCATGATTTCTATTTTCACGAAATTGCCGCAGCCCATTTCACGAGCAAGCCTTGCAATTCTAATCGCTTCGTCTGCATTTCTCGCTCCTGAAGTGTTCGGAATTATCGTCACATTTTCTGGGATAAAGTTCAAAATATTTTTCGTATCGTCTGTATTTGCACGTCTAAGTGCCACAGTAATCATCTCGCAGCCTGCAGATTCCACGCAAGCTTTGATAAGGTTGGGATCGTACTTTCCAGATCCAAGAATAAATCGCGAATCGAAAGATTTGCCACCCAAAATCAATTTATCTTCCATTATTTTCCTCCAATAACCAATTAAGTGCGATTATAGCTTGTGTGCTTGCCGCCATCATCACGTTTGGATAGTACAAACCGATGTCGGTCTTCGTTTCAAAATCGCCACAAACTACAATGTTGTTCATTTTTTTAATTTTCATATCTAATTTTTTCACGCCGCCAATTCCAGACACCGATATTAGTTTTTTGTCAGTTCCGATAAAATGCTCCAATACCAATGACTTTGCGTATTCGTCGTCGAACGCTTCGATTACGATATCGTAGCCGTCAGTCAATTCGTCGATGTTACTTTCAGTAACTTTGATGTTTTCAACAGAAATATTTGCAAATGGCAAAAACTCACCGCAAATTTCCTTGAATGCGTCGACCTTGTACTTGCCGACATCAGTTGGCCTGTAGATTTGTCTGTTCAAATTGGAATATTCAACTGTGTCGTAGTCCACAATTTTGATGGTGCCGATGCCTGATTTTGCAAGCAAAAAGCATGAATTGGTTCCCAAACCACCACAGCCAAGGATCAGAATTTTGGATTTTCTGAAAATATCTGTGTGTTCGGGGATTTGTCTTTTAAAAATCTCTTGCATTTTAACCTCCTCCAACAAATGAAAACACCTCTATTTCGTCGTTATCAGTGACGATAAAATTATCGTAGTCGATTTTTTTGACGAGGTTTTTGTTCACTTCGCAAACTGTCAACTCCACATTGAAGTTCAAATCTTCAAGAACTTTTCTCAAAGAAGAATTTTCTTCGAATGGATATTTGACAGAATTTACAGTAATCATATTTCACCCCCCTAAAAAAAATAACACGAAGGAAACCTACACCCGCGGTGGTGTACCCCTTCGTGTTAAACACTCTGTGATTATTATAGCACATTAATTTGAATTTTCAAAAAATTATCCGAGAAATTTGTCATACAAATTTTCAAATTCGCCATTTGATTCGCCTAATCAATTTGATTATTAAAAAAGAATAAAGGGTATACAATTTACAGCGAAACAAAAGGAGGAATGTTATGAAATTATATTACGCACCAGGCACATGCGCTGTTGCTTGTTGGATTGCTTTGGAATGGGCAGGCGCAGATTACGAGGTAGAAAAGGTACAACTTGGAACAGATGAATACAGAAAAATCAATCCGTTGGGAGCAGTTCCAGCATTGGATATTGGAGAAGGCATAGTCAGAAGCGAATTAGCTGCAATTCTTCGCTACATTTTGAACAAATACCCTGAAAAAGATTTGGGAGCTGACGAAAGCGCCGAAGATAAGTTCCAATTCGATGAAATCATGGCTTTTATGACTGGAGATTTCCATCCAGCATTTGAAGCGTTGTTCGTACCGGCTGGCTTGACAACATCAACTGACGAAGCAGAGATTGATAAAATCAAACAAAAATCATTTGAAACTATCGACAAAATGATGACTCATTTGGACCGTTTGATTGGTGATGGCGATCACGTTTACAAAAATAAGAAAACAGTATTAGATGCTTACGTTTATATTCTTACTCGTTGGAGTGAAATGACTCCAAAATCTTGGAAAGAATATCCAAATATCAAGAGAGTTTCGGAAGCTTTCGAAAAGGACGATGTTGTAAAAGAAATCGTGAAAAAATCTCAAGAATAAAAATATTGTATCGGTGTAGATTTGTCTGCACCGTTTTTTTATTTAAACATATTATAGTGATATAATATAGATAATAAATTATAAGGGGTTGTAAATATGAATGATGAATGCCTGTTGTGCGGGAAACCGTTAGAATATTTGGACGAATCGGTGGAAATGGAGTGTGCAATCTGTCACAAAAAAGAACTCAGCAATACGAGATGTGTCGATGGTCACTTCGTGTGTAACGATTGTCACACAGATGGAATGGATGTGATTTGGGGGATTTGTAAGAATTCTACATCGAAAAATCCAATCGAAATTATGGATCAAATGATGGACGAATCTTTTTGTCATATGCACGGCCCAGAACATCACATTATGGTCGGCGCGGCGCTTTTGACAGCGTTCAAAAATGCTGGCGGAGATATTAATTTGAACAAAAGTTTGAAGGAAATGAGAACTCGTGGCAAACAAGTTCCTGGTGGGACTTGTGGTTTTTGGGGAGCTTGTGGTGCTGGAATTAGCGCAGGGATTTTTATGTCAATTGTCACGGGCTCATCTCCACTTGCAAAGAATACTTGGGGAATGGCGAACAAAATGACTTCCAAAGCGTTGGAATCTATAGGAGAAGTCGGCGGGCCTCGTTGTTGCAAGAGAGATTCCTACATATCAATATTAGATGCAATACAATTTGCCAATGAAAACTTGGGAGTTGAGATGGAATCCAGTGATATTGTGTGCAAATGGTCCAATCACAACAACCAATGCATAGGACTGCGTTGTCCATTTTTCGATAGAAATCACATTAATAATTAGATAACAAGGAGAAATTATGTATTCGAAAGTTAACACGTGTTGTTTGGAGGGGTTGAACGGATATGTCGTGGAATGCGAGTGCGACCTTGCGAATGGTCTAAGATCGTTTAACATTGTTGGTCTTCCCGACACTTCTATAAAAGAATCCAAGGAAAGAGTGCGCTCTGCGATTGAAAACACTGGAATCAGATTTCCAGTGAAACGTATCACGATTAATTTGGCACCGGCAAATTTGAGAAAAGAAGGATCGCAATTAGACCTTGCGATTGCGATGGCGATTTTGCAATCAATGGGAGTGGTGGAAGATTTTTCAGAAAAATGGGCGTTCATAGGCGAACTATCATTGGACGGACGATTGAACCCAGTCAACGGATCGTTGTGCATGGTTTTGTCACTGAAAGATTTGGGATACGAAAGAGTTTACATACCGAAACAAAACGCACAAGAATGCAGCATGGTCAAAGGCATAGAAAAAGTTTCAGTGGAAAGCTTGGATGAAATCATCAGGATTTTGAATGGCGAACAAGAATTGAAAATCTTAGATGACATTGACATCATGCAACAAGAAATACAATACGACGTCGATTTTTCGGATATAAAAGGACAGAAATTCCTCAAAAGAGCCATGGAAATATCTGCGGCGGGATTTCACAATTTGTTGATGATTGGGCCACCAGGAAGCGGCAAAACAATGTCAGCAATGAGACTCAGCACGATTTTGCCCGACATGAGCTTCGATGAAATAATGGAAACCACGAAAATTTACTCCGTCGCAGGACTTCTTGGAGAGAAAAACATCGTAACCACAAGACCATTTCGCTCGCCTCACCACACTGCAAGCCAAGTCAGCCTAATAGGTGGAGGCAGAGTTCCAAAACCTGGGGAAATCAGCCTTGCTCACAATGGCGCATTGTTCCTTGACGAACTTCCAGAATTTTCCAAATCGACAATAGAAGTGTTGCGCCAACCACTAGAAACGAAAAACATAACCATAACAAGAGTCAACGCATCATTGTCCTATCCTGCAAATTTCCTATTTGTAGCAGGAATGAATCCATGTCCGTGTGGATACTTCGGTGATCCTAACCACGAATGCACTTGTTCACAAAATCAAATCGCAAACTATCTGAACAAAGTCAGCCGACCAATACTCGATAGAATCGACATTCATGTCGAAGTTTCGCCAGTAAAATTGGACGAACTCACAACAGATGAAAAGTGCGACACATCAGAACAAATCAAAAAACGAGTCGAAGCTGCACGAGAAATCCAAAAACAACGCTTCAAAAACGAAAAAATCACGACCAATTCACAAATGAACACCCGACAAATTAGAAAATACTGCAAATTAAACGATGAGTTAAACTCCATCATACAGTTGGCATTCGACAAATACAAATTCTCCGCCAGATCATTCGACAAAATCCTCAAAATATCACGCACAATCGCTGATTTGGATGGAAAAGAAAACATCGAAGCGAAACATTTGATGGAAGCAATCAGATATAGAACAGTGGATCAGAAATACTGGGGGTAGTGGGGCAACGTGTTGCACATGCACAAGATGATACCTAAAAATGATACCCAAAAAGACAAAAATGATATCCAAAAACTATGACCTATTGGATAGTTGGCTATTAAGATAAGCATATAAATATAAAAAAGACCCTAGCTTTTAAATCGTTAGGATCTTAATTTATGTTTACACATTTGATTTAATCGTTAATTCTTCCCTCTTCTCTTTTATAAAAATAGGATCAACAATATTTTAATAGTATTTAAGCTAGTAAAACATTAAAATATATTTCGTAATATTATATAATAAAGCTATAATGAAAATAACAATTGAACTTACAAAAAAATAAGGAGAAAAAATATGATGGAAGTTGAATCTACAGTTGAATTGAATGAAGATGTCAAAGAAAAGTTAATTGAATTAGATAAATCTCATTTAGACAAATTAAATCCTTATGGCTTAGAAAAGATTGGTGATGAAGAGACATATCCTGAATTAGATAAAATTATCAAGCAATTTCTTGAATATCATAAAGGAAATGCTGATGGTGTTTTTTCATGGGTTAAGGAGCTGAATAAATTAGCTGAAGAAAAAAAAGGGAAAAAAATTCTATACGTTGGTGATTCTGCTAATCAACACTATGGCTTACCAACACATGTAAATGGTGATTATAAAAATGGATTAATATATCATTGTCTTTTCAATGCTGGTACAAATGGTGTTGAGGATAGTTTAAAAATTAGCGAAAATAGTTTGTATGATTACTATAAAATTCCTGAAAAAGAGCCTGGAAAGGGTCCGAAAGATATTAACGATATTATTTTTGAATCCGAAGAAGGAAAAATAGTAGAAAATTTAAGACATAATATTATAGGACCAGATTCTTTATTAACAAAAGAGTTGATAAACGAAAGAAAAGGTGCTGAAAGAGGTTATTACTGTAAAACATACTATAAAGAAATTTTAGAGAAAAACGAAGATTTCTACTTTGACCTTGATGAGAAAATTTCTGAAAAAACTAATAATTTGGTAAATATAGAGTTGTATCCTCTAAGGTCTAAAAATAAAAAAGGGGCTGGATATAAAATTAATAAATTTTCTTTATTTGGTGCTTATATTATACTTTACAGAATCGGAAAGTATTTAAATGAAGTTGATTCAATGCATGATATTCAAAAACCTAGATTTATATTTAGAAGTTTCACAGAATGGGAAGAATGTATTAAAGCTGCTATAAGAAATTATTTTAACTTTGATGATGATAACGACAAAACAGATGAATTATTTGAGTATCTTTATGATAACTTCTTCTTAGAATTCTCAAGCCCTAATGCTGGTAGTGTTAGTAGTGTTAATGTAGTGAAAAAAGTAAGAATTGGTAATGAAAGATTTGATAAAATGATAGATTGTCTATCAGATCCAGAAAAGTGAAAATAGTGTTAAATAATCAGTTAAATATATGACTTTTTATTAGAAACCAAGTTAAGATTCTAGCAAATATAGCTAGAATCTTTTTGTTATTTTATTAATTATAAGTACATCTTTGAAAAATCAACTAAACTTGGTTGATTTACTGGTATAATGTAGTTAGATATGGATTCAAAGTGATAAAAAATGAATTCTTAATTATTTAGACAGATTTTAAAAATAAAAAATGAAAATTAGGTGTTAATGGATACAAATAATAATAATATTGACAATCAAAAAGGAAATTTACTAGAAAAATTTGATGTAGACACTTATATGTTTAACATTGAAAAATATTTACCAGATTTAAACGATGATAATTTTTATGCTTTGGGTCTTCTATATTGAAAGGTTCAAAAATTAATCTTGATACAAATATTAAAATTAGACTCCACATAGAAGATGTTAGTAAGAATCTATAACAACAAAAATAGATTTAAAACAATTTAATAAATATTTTAATGACAACCAACTATTTTTAAATGATTCAGCTTTTGTATTACATGATGTTAGAAAAATTAAAGCATCAGATATTAGAATAAGACCTAATTTCAAAAATATTGATTTATCTTCTAATGCTAAGCTATCTTTTATTTAATAAATCATGAAAAAATAAAACCATATATTGAAAAATCTATTAAGGCAACATTGAGGTCAAATGAAACAAGAATTTCCGAATACACAAAAGATTTATCAAATTCACTTGTAACATCAGAACAAATCAAAAAACGTGTACAAGCTGCACGAGAAATCCAAAACCAACGCTTCGAAAAAGAAAACATCACAACCAACGCACAAATGAACACCCGACAAATTAGAAAATACCGCAAATTAAACGATGAGCTAAACTTCATCATACAGTTGGCATTAGACAAATACAAATTCTCCGCACGATCATTCGATAAAATCCTCAAAATATCACGCACAATTGCAGATTTGGACGGAAAAGAAAACATCGAAGCCAAGCATCTAATGGAAGCCATCAGATATAGAACAGTGGATCAGAAATACTGGGGGTAGTGGGGGCAACGTGTTGCACATGTGCACGCACAAAATGATACTCCAAAATGATACCTAAAATGATACCCAAAAACGACTTATTGACAATGTATCAAAAGTATTTTGTAACATTACGATATTTTAGCAACAATTAATTTAGCATACGTGGAGAAAAACATGGCTGATTTGACAAAAAAAGATGATGAATCTCTTAAAAACATATTAATTCGAAACAACAGAATAGAAAATATCCCAAAATCTCAAGGTGATATCTACTTATGTGAATGTACTTTGGCACATACAACAAAAATAGAAAAAGTTGAGGAGGTAGAAGCTTCCTTGAAAATGGGAGACAAAATGATTTTTTATCGCGAATTGGAAGATTCATCAGACCATTTTGCGATTCGAGTCGAAACAGTTAATAAAATAAAGCTTGGATATATTCCGCGACAAAACAATATTGTTATTGCGAGACTCATGGATGCGGGCAAAATGATTTATGGAGAATTATCTGCCAAAAAATTAAGGGGAAGATGGATGAGGATGAATGTTAAAATATTTCTTCACGAAATTTAGGAGTAAATTATGTACTATAATAACGAAATAATTCAAGGAAATATTCACGTTTTTGACAGTTATGATATGGATATTTCACCGACTAAAGGAGACAATTGCTTTTTAATAGTTCATCATTTTACAGACAAATCAATAATCGACAAATTAGCAAAAAACTTATTACAAAATGGATATAAATATTTCAATATTTTTGGAGAACAGGCTATTGTTTGGGAAAATACTATAAACAATCTGTCTAATGACGATTCGATTAGAATTGAATCTAGCAAAGTTGCAAGAATTGAAATGGCGTATAATCTTTGTATGATGTCAAAGCTACATCCAAATCGCACCAATCTTATCATTTCGAATGACGAGTATTTTACAGAATATCTCGTAGAAGATGTGAATGATATATCAAGCGGCAACTCTCAATTTACAGTCGACGATTGGGCAAAATTCAGAGCGGGTTTTGAATTTATTTACAATGGAAAAGATGCTATCGTAAGTGTCTGTGAAGGTGTGATTCTGGGATACCTTGGAGAAGAAGTCGAATACGATACAATTATGGAAGCTTTTATGGATAAGATTTTCGATGGAAAAAGCTTCAATCAAATATACAAAATAGAAATTTAATAACCAACCAAAAATCTCCCGAAACACTCGGGAGATTTCGCTTTTATATCATTAAATTTTAAAATCTTTGTGAAGTCTTAGTATTTCGACAAGCATACCGTCACGATATTTTGCGAGCGACTCGTGAGTGTTGCCAATCTCAGCGGGTCTGTTTTTGATTGCTTCGTGAACTCCGTCGACTGTTTTCTTCTTGATGTCGTCTGTGAATTTCGTCCATGTAGCAGCATCTTCTAGCCAAGTTTCCATCGAAGGGCCGATATGATTTAGCAAACCTTCAAGTCCGTGTTCACCGCCACCTAGTTCAAATATTTGTCCAGGTCCCATGATTGCCCATCTAATCGCAGGGCCAAATGTCAACGCAGTTTCACAATCTTCCATGCTAACCACACCTTTGTCCACCAAATCCATCATTTCACGCATAACCACAGCTTGAAGCCTGTTTGCTATAAAACCTGGAACTTCATTTCTGATGATAATAGGTTTCTTCCCCAATCTAGTGAATAATTCACGAAGATCGTTCGCAGTTTCTGGGTCTGATTTTTCTCCTTGTGAAATCTCAATCAGTGGAATTAAATGAGGTGGGTTGTAAGGATGCGCTCCGAAAATTCTTTCGGGATGCTCAGCATCTTCTGCGATTTTCGTCACTAAAAGTCCCGATGTTGCTGAACACAAAACAGCGTCAGGCTTTGCGTATTTTTCAAAAACCTTCACGAATTCCTTCTTCACGTCGTAATTTTCTGGAATACACTCTTCCACAATATCTGCAAATTCAATCGCTTCTTGTTCGTTCGTAGTGTAGCTGATTCTTGATAAAATCGTTTCCTTATCCTCCGCAACGACCTTCTTCTCAATTAATTCGTCCACGTATTTTTCGATAATCTTCTTAGTCTTTGCTTCACTTTCCAAACTTCTGTTGTAACTTTTAACATCCATCTTGCCCATAGCAAAAAGCAAAGTAAACGATGAACCAATCACGCCACCGCCAATTACACAGGCTTTTTCAAAATTCTTCGCCATAAAATCCTCCTTTTGTTAAATCAGATATTCGCAATAACTTTCAATACATATATACCCAAACAAAGTCCACAAAACACAAAAAAAGTAGCTCGCATAAGCTACTCCCATAATTACTCTGCTATTTTCAAATTATATTGGTTGTCATTAGTCAAGAAAAATTGGAAAGTAAATCAGGGTTATCATTCAGCAAAATCGATTTTCATGCTATAATGAAAATATTAGCTAAAATACAATTTTTTAAAGAAAAACCAAAATAAATTTATAAAAAGGTGATTTAAATGAAAGAAAATATCTTTGATAAAATATCTAATTTACTAAGGACAAACAAGAGATATGTGTCTGAAGAAGGAGAATTACTTAAAGCCACAGTTTATTCGGATATAATGACAATGAACAAGGAATTATTGTCTCTTCTTTTATCTGATGGAAAAATAAAAGAAAAATTTTTCGTAAACATAGATGGTACTTTAGTATTTGATAAACAAAAATTTGCTTGGGTCATAGACTCAAAGGAGTTTCTTCCAGACTCCTATACTTCCTACACTAATAAAATAGGTCTTACAAGTGATGGGGACTTTATATCTAATAAAAGAGATGTTGTTTTAGATTTTCCTTACAAGGACTGCGTGCTTGAGGGTGGTCAAACAAAGGACGATCAAAAAAGAAAAGAGATATTTTATAATGAAACGTTAGCAGGGGATGAGATTAGTAGAATGCTTGACCCCAAGATACTGACAAATGCCAGAAGATATTCGAAAGATGGGGTTCAAGAAAATATTACATTAAATGATGAAGATAACCTCATTATAAAGGGCAATAATTTAATAGTACTATCATGTTTACTTAAACGATATGAGGGAGATATCAAGTGTATTTATATTGATCCACCATACAATACAAAGAATGATAGTTTTAATTACAATGATTCATTCAATCATTCAACCTGGTTAACTTTTATGAAAAATAGACTTGAATTAGCACTTAAAATATTAGACGAAAAAGGCGTTATATTCGTGCAATGTGATGACAATGAACAAGCATACCTAAAAGTTATAATGGATGATTTATTTGGAAGGGACAATTATGTCAGCACAATAGTCAGGAAAACAAGAAGTTCCGCTACCACTAAGTCAGATGCGGAAATTGAAAAACTAGAAGATTATATTTTAGTTTATTTTAAAAACAAAAGTATTTCAAAATTTAATAAATTTATAGTAGGTAGTAAAGAATATCCATATAAAGATACAAGAGGCAAATACTATACAGTATTATTACAAGACAATGGTCCTAACGGAACAAGAAAAGCTAGACCTAATTTATACTATCCTATTTATATGAACAAACAAGATGGAACTTTTTCATTAGAAAATAAGCATGATAGCATAGAAATCTTACCGAAAAAGCATAAAAACGATGATGGTACCTGGATGTGGAGTAAAGACAAATTTCTTAAAGATTATAAGGACTTGGAGTACCGAAACGGGAAAATTTATATAAAACATTACTATGATAAAAAAGAAGACCAAAACAAATATAGGAGACTAAGAAATTGGATTGATGATTGTCTTAATTTAAAGGGAACAAAAACATTAAACTCTATATTTGAAAAAAAGGGAGTATTTAGCAATCCGAAACCAGAGGAATTATTAGAAAAATTAGTTTATATCTCTACCGAAAAAAATGATCTAATACTTGACTTTCATCTAGGGTCAGGTACAACAGCTGCGGTTGCCCATAAAATGGGAAGACGATATATAGGTGTTGAACAAATGGACTATATTGAAAATGTGACGGTTGAAAGGATGAAAAAAGTTATTGAAGGAGAGCAAGGCGGTATATCAAAAAAAGTTAATTGGCAAGGTGGAGGTTCATTTGTCTATTGTGAACTTTTAGAAAATGGAAATTCTTTAATTAAAATGATACAATCGGCTACTGAAAGTACGATATCAAAAATAAAAGGTCAAGTATATAAAGACGAGAGAATTGTTCCATATATTACAGAAGAAGAATTGAAGAAAGTAGATGATGAATTTAATAAATTGAATTTAGAAGAAAAGAAAAGAGCACTTATCAGAATTATTGATAAAAACAAATTATATGTAAATTATTCCGATATTGATAATGAAGAATTTAATATTTCCGAATATGATAAGAAATTTACTAGGTCTTTTTATGAGGTGGATTAATGGGAAAGTTCTTATATGAGGATATGCAAAGTTTAAGTAGATTTAATTCGTTAGAAGAAATGCCAGAAATTATTGAGAATGGTCTATCGAAAAATATAGTGCTAAGAGATTATCAGAAGGAAGCTTTTAAATATTTTATAACTTATATGGAAAAAGAGAGCCTATCTAAGAATAAGCAAATACACACACTTTTCCATATGGCAACTGGATCTGGAAAAACGGTTATAATGGCAGGGCTTATTCTCTATCTTTATACAAAAGGATACAGAAACTTTCTTTTCTTTGTAAATCAAACAAATATTCTTGAAAAAACTAAAGAAAATTTTCTTAATAACTTATCCAACAAATACCTTTTTAGTGATGAAATAGATTATTTAGGAGAAAAGATCAAGATAAATAAAGTCGAAAATTTTATAGGAGCATCAAAAAACTACAACGACATTAACATATGTTTTTCTACTACTCAGAAACTACACATGGACTTATTTTCTCCAAAGGAAAATTCAATAACTTATAATGACTTTGAAAATGAAAAGATAGTATTTATCTCTGACGAATCACATCATGTAAATACAATGACAAAGAAGCTGAATAAGGAAGAAAAAGAAAATAAAAAATCCTGGGAATACTCAGTAATGAAAGCATTTTCGATGAATAAAGATCATATTATGCTCGAATTTACAGCAACTGCCGATTTGAAGGACAAGAATGTTAAAGAAAAGTATATGGATAAATTAATATTTAATTATCCATTAATAGAATTTCGAAAATCAGGATATACAAAAGATTTTCAAAATTTTGCTTCAAATTCATCGTTATGGGATAGGGCGTTAATGGCCATTATTATGAGTGAGTATAGAAAGTATTTATTTGCCGATGCTGGTATTAACATAAAGCCAGTTGTTCTGTTTAAATCTCAAAAAATAAAAGAGTCAGAAAGTTTCTATAATGAATTTTTTGATAAAGTAAAGGAACTATCTGAAGATGATATAAATAAGCTTAACAAATCAGGAATCAACGAATTAGCAAATGCTATAAACTACTTCAAAAGGAAAGATCCCTCTATGATGCTAATAATAAATTCATTAAAGGATAGCTTTTCAAAAGAAAATGCGATTATTATGAACGGATCTTCAGATAATACAAAAGAGCAACAATTACAGGTTAATTCATTAGAAGATAAAGATAACCCGATTAGATTTATATTTGCAGTAGATATGCTGAATGAAGGATGGGATGTGCTTAACCTTTTTGATATTGTAAGGCTATACGACACAAGACAAAGCGGTAAAAAAATATCTAATTACACAATTAGAGAAGCACAGCTTATTGGACGTGGAGCAAGGTACTGTCCGTTTAAAATACATGAATATCAGGAAAAATTTAAACGAAAATATGATCATGATTTAGGAAACGAAAACCGTATATTAGAAACAATGTATTTCCATTCTAAGGATGACTCAAAGTATATATCTGAATTAAAACGAGCTCTTATTGATACAGGGATGGAAGATGAGCATCCGATAAAGTTAACATATGAACTTAAAGATTCATTTAAGGAATCTTTAATATATAAAAAAGGCATTGTATTTTCTAACAAAAGGGTTAAGAAGGATAGATTAAATATTAAGGAAATTGAAGAAAGCAAAAAAAATACGGTTTATCACTATACAGTTAGTGACTCTAGAGGTAAGATAAATTCGTTATTTGATGAATCAAATTTAAATAAAGATTCAGAATATAAAATGAAGACTAAATCATTAAAATTTAAGGAGATAAGCTATAATATTCTAAGCGGAGCCTCAGAAAATTATCGAGAACTTAGATTTTCTGTACTGAAGGAAAAATATCCTTCATTAAAATCTACCAGAGAATTTTTAACAGGTGATAAATATCTAGGCAATAATATACTAGAAATTCATTATAGTGTAGATGAAGTAAAAGGAAAAGATATCTATGTTGGATTGGTAAACGCATTCGATAAAATATCCTCTCATATATTCAGCTTAAAACTAGAATATGAAGGTTCCCGAGAGTTTTCAGCAATAAGATTATCAGATGTAATAAAAAATAAAACTATTTATGTATCAAGTGTAGATGTTAGCGGTGGCATAGGAGAGTCACAAAACAACAATAAAAACTCAAATTATCAATTAGAGCTATTTAGCATGGACTGGTATGTTTATAATGACAATTATGGAACTAGTGAAGAAAAGTTATTTATTAAACATTTTAACAGAGAAATAAAACCGTTATTGGAAGAAAAAGGTTTAAAATTTTTCTTAATTAGAAATGAAAGAATTCCTGAGTTAGCAATATATTCATTTTCTGATGGTGAAAGGTTTGAACCAGATTTCTTGCTATTTGTTCAGAAGGAAAATATTGATAATGAATCGAACTACCAGGCATATATAGAACCTAAGGGCTCTCATTTATTGTTGAAGGATGCATGGAAAGAAAAATTTTTGTTAGAGATTGAAGAAAATCACAAGATAGAACAGAATGTTATTACAATGAGTAATGACTATGTTGTACTGGGGCTACCTTTCTTTAATTCGAATGAAAGAAGAAACGAATTCGACAATGCTGTAAATGAATGGATAAAAAAGATATAAAAGTTAATTAAAATGTAAAGAGTTAGAATTTAGAAAATTTAATTAAATAATAGTGAAAGGGAATTTGTTTTGAATAAAAGAAAGGAATTAATTGAAATATTAGAAAATTGTCTACGTTATGGCAGAGAAAATGAATATTTTGACGTAAAGGGTAAGTGGCATTCAAATATCAAGGATTTGATAAAAGATATAATATGTCTTTCAAACACATCGCATGACGAAAAGACATATATAATCTTTGGAGTGGATGATAAATTTAACATAGTAGGAATTAACCCAGACGAATCGCGTAAAATGGCCGACATTACAGATGCTTTTTCAAAACTTTCTTTTGCGACGCCAACTAGACCACAATTTCATTTAGAAAGATTGGATTATAAGGGTAAAATCATAGATATACTAGTTATTGAAAATATTAAAGAAACACCAATCTATTTAAACCGCCATTATGGAGATATGAGGCCAGGCTGTATTTATTCCAGAAAAAATGACAGAAATACTGCAAACAATGGAAATTCTTCGATTGACGAGATTGAATTATTGTGGAAAAAAAGATTCGGATTGTTAAAAGATAAAAAACAGATACTACTGGAGCGTTTAATTAATAAGAGAGATTGGTGTAAAGTTGAATCTGAGTATTATATTAAATTTGAACCTGAATATAGAATGAAAATGATTAATCAGAATTCAGACAATAATTATTATGACGAACAAAATGATGCATTCTACTCATATGCAATGATGAATACATCTACCTATTTTTATACTTTAGAAATTTATTATAATGCTAGTAAACTTGGAGAGTATGAATTTGTTTCACTAGATAGTGGGAATTTAATGGTACCAACTCCTATATGGGATAATAATTTAAGCGATTTAGGAAATGGCTACCCAAATTGCATGTATAAATATTATATGAGAGATACAGAAGAGGGTAGATTATTAAGTTTCTTTTATGATTCCCAAAATTCCGATCAAAGATTTGCATTTAATGATTTACAAGAAGTTGTATTAATTTATAATGATGAAGAAGAAAAGAAGAATTTTGAAAAATATGTGAAGAAAAACAAAGAATTATTTAAACAAACTTATGATAACAACGATAAATATAACATTATATCATCAATGGAAAAACAAAAAAACTATACTAAATTAGAAACCTATAAGTCTCAGCTAAAGTATTGTAATACATTGAGGATAATCTTTGATAAATGGAAACTTGGAAACAAACTTGATGAAATATTTTAAATTTACGCCTCACCGAAAAATATCGGTGAGGTTTTCATATCTACAATTTCCCCCCCCCCAAAAATGTAATTTGTTAACGTTTGTGATATAATAAAAATAACTAAAAATTTCCAGGAGGGAAGCAATGAGTAAAGCTAAATTTGAAAGAAATAAACCACACGTAAACATTGGTACAATAGGTCACGTTGACCACGGTAAAACAACATTAACTGCAGCCGTAACACTTGTATTAAACAAGAG
>NZ_WKZF01000011.1:0-47663 GCF_009678325.1 Finegoldia sp. BIOML-A1 | reverse complement strand
TTTTCTTGGCATTTTAAAATCCTCCTGATTACTATTATATCAGGAGGCTTCTATACACAAACTATTTCACAGTCTCTGCAAATTAAGATGGAGCCTTGCTTTTAGCACGGCTCTATCTTCTCTTCTTGTACAATACAAATCCTGCGGCTATTAAAATAACTGAAGCGACAACAACAGCGATTGTGATGCGTTTTTGTTTGGCTTTTTGTTGTTCTTGTTGAAGTTTTTGTTGCGCGAGTTTTTCTTCGTATTTTCTTTGTTTTTCTTCGTTTTCTGTTCTCAATTGTTCTTCTTTTTGACGCTTTTCTTCGGTTTTCTTTTTTTCTTCTTCCTGTCTCTTTTTCTCTTCTTCTTGTTTCTTTTTTTGTTCTTCTTTGTATTCTATGTTTTCAGATACAGTGAGGTAGATGTCGTGGTCGTGATTAATTACATTACCTTGATTTAATGAAAATTCATTGATTTCAGGTGTTATCGTAAATTCTTTATTATTGACACCTTCTTGATACATTTTTTCGATTTTGTAATGTCCGAAATCCAATGGCCTTTCTTTTTTCTTGCCATAAGGTACGACTGTTTTACGAGTTTCACCTGTATTTAAATTTCTCAAAATAACTATTACATTATTCCTATTTGCGGGATTCTTTTTGATTATGAATCTGATTACTCCGCTTTCTGTTCTCTTTTTTACATCGTCGTATCTTTTTGTTTTATTTATCGTGCCGTCGCTGTTTATCCAACGAACGTAATTTAATGCATCAATCGCATATAGATTTAGTTCGTCCATGTTTCCAGCGATATCTTCGTATTTTTTTGTGTTATCACCAAATTTTATCCAAGTGTTTCTCTCTTTTATTGCAGTTCCGTTATAAGGATCTACAAGCACACCTTTCTTGTTATAAATTCCAATTGGCATTCCATCAAAAGGGGCATTATACAATTCTCCGTCGTATTCTGGATCATACATTGTATAGCTACTTACTTGCGCACTCAAACAAATTAATAGTGAAAGCACCAACATTTTAAACAAATTTTTTAGTTTCATTTTTAGCTCCTAATTTATGTAGTGAAGATTCGTTTTCTTCCAATTTAATTATATCAATTATTTAATAGAAATCACATTGTTTTGTGAATTTATTTTAGTATAAAAATTGTTATTGATTAAAGACAAATGTATTTGCAAAACACTTATAATAGTAGTGTGGGTATTTTTTGATTTCAAACGTTAAGAAATTCTAAAGATTACAGAAAAAATAAGCAAAGTTAGTGAAGTTGTGATATAATTTTAACTGTTAAATATATTAATAGGATGATGAAAAATGGAAAAATCAAATCAAAAAAAATACACTTTTTTGATTAATACGACACCCCCTCCAAGGCTGATCAAAAGAATGGATCTAGTAAAAGACAAGTTCGATTTGTATGCTATTTGTTGGGATAAGGGGACAGATGAGAAATTTGATTTCAAGCGTGACTTTTGCAAGAAGGAAATAATCAACATAGATGCTGACAACAGTAACCCTATGAAAAGACTTATTCCAACTTACAAATTCTCACAAAAAGCTTATAAAATATTGGAGAGAATTAAACCGGATTTAATTCACGTCCAAAGTTATGATATGCTAGAGATAGCTACGAAATACAAGAAAAATAACGACAACAAGGTTAAGATTATATACGAAGTACCGGATATTCACAGATATTTGACTGATGACAAGAAGAATTTCCCTATGAATATTGTGTCTTCTGTTTTGAAAAAAAGAGAGAACAATATGCTTTCATTCGTGGATTTGATGATTGTGACTAGTATGAAATTCTGGGAACATTTTGAAGGAAAATACAGCAAGGATAATTTGGTGTTCATGCCGAACATTCCAAATTTGGAATTATTCAAGGATTATGATAAGTTAAGGGTGAAAAACCAACACGATACTTTCACTGTAGGATACATCGGTGGGCTAAGATATTTGAACGAATTGAAAAAGCTTACAAAAGCTATGGATGGTTTGGGAATGAATTTGATGATGGCAGGTTTCGAGAGTGGAACTTACTTCAAGGAGCTTGCTGAAACGAAAGATTTCATTGAATATCGTGGCAAATTTTACTATGACGATGAGATTGCAGAGCTTTATTCGAAATGCGACTGTATATTCTCAGTGTACGATGCGTCGATGAAAAATGTTAGGATTGCACTTCCGAACAAATTATACGAATCCATTCACGCTGAGCTTCCTATAATTGTCGCAAGGGACACTTATTTGTCGGAGGTTGTTAACGAATGGAATGTGGGAGTTGCGGTTGATCACGAGTCAGACGAAGAAATGAGAAATGTTTTGCTCAAACTTAGAGATGACCAATCATTCTACTACACGCTTCAAGAAAACTGCAGAAAAATGCAATCAGAATTAAATCCACAAAAAAATAACGAAAGATTATTGAATAGAATAGAAAATTTATTTTAAAGGAGAGAATATTATGATTAATGTAATTGGTTTAGGTTACATAGGTCTACCTACAGCGTTGATGCTATCAACATCAGGCAACAAGGTAGTGGGAACAGATATTAAAGAAGAAGTAATTGAAAAATTAAAGCATAAAGAATTAACTTTCGAAGAAAAAGGAATGGATGAGCTTTTCGAAAAAGCTTTGAACTCTGATATTACTTTTTCATTAAAACCAGTGTCCACTTCTTTCTATATTATTACAGCGCCAACTCCATACGATCCTGTATCTAAGAAATTGGATTGTTCCTATGTAGTGAAAGCTGTAGAATCAGTGTTGGAACCTGCAGAAGAAGATGCGATTATAGTTGTTGAATCAACAGTTTCACCGGGAGCTATCGACACTTACGTTAGACCTGTTGTGGAAGAATATATCGAAAAATCAGGCAAGAAATTAAACTTGGTTCACGCTCCAGAAAGAATTATTCCTGGTAACATGGTTTACGAATTGGAACACAACGCTAGAACAATCGGAGCTGACGATCCAAAATACGGCGAAAAAGTTAGGGAAGTGTACTCAACTTTCTGCAAAGGTGAAATCAATCTAACTAATATAAAAACAGCTGAAATGACAAAGGTTGTTGAAAATACATTCAGAGACATCAACATTGCATTTGCGAATGAATTGGCTAAGATTTGTCGCCAAGGTGGACTTGATGTCAACGAAGTTATCAGAATTTCCAACAAACACCCAAGAGTTAACATTCTTTCACCAGGACCTGGTGTAGGTGGACATTGTATTTCAGTTGACCCATGGTTTTTAGTTGGAGATTATCCACTTCTTACTGAAATAATCTACAAAGCTCGTCAAATCAACGATTCAATGCCAGAATATGTTCTTAAACGTGCTTACAATATTATGCAAGAAAACAACTTAAAAGATTTTTCAAGAGTTGGTATTTATGGATTGACTTACAAAGAAAACGTAGACGATGTCAGAGAATCTCCAACACTTCAATTATTACAACACCAAAAAGAACATTTGGGAGATGGATTGAAAGTTTACGATCCAATGGTAAAAAGAGAAGTTGTGGAAAATCAATACCACGATTTGAACAAATTCTTAGACGATGTTGATTTCGTAATCGTGATGATTGGTCACGACGAAATCAGAGAAAACATGGATGTATTAAAAGACAAAGTCGTACTTGATACAAGAAACATCGATGTTGATAACAAATATAATTTCTACAAATTATAAAACAAATCAAAGGGCGCTAATATTTGCAGCGCCTTTTTTTCAAAAGAGGTAAAAAATGAAAAAAGTAATGGTGGTTTTTGGGACAAGACCAGAAGCGATTAAAATGTGTCCACTTGTAAAAGAACTCAAAAAAAGAGACGAATTCGAAGTTTGTGTGCTTGTAACTGGACAACACAAAGAAATGCTACGTCAAGTGTTGGACGTTTTCGAAATCAAAGAAGACTACAACTTGGCTATCATGAAAAAAGGACAAAGCTTGTTCGATGTTACCACAACTATTTTGGACAAAATAAAATCTATACTAGAAGAAGAAAAACCAGACATTGTTTTGGTTCATGGAGATACTTCGACAAGTTTTGTTGCAGGACTTGCAGCATTTTATTTGAGAATACCAGTAGGTCATGTGGAAGCTGGACTTAGAACTTACAACAAATATTCTCCATATCCAGAAGAATTTAACAGACAAGCAATAGGATCGTTGGCAGATTTCCACTTCGCACCAACTACAACTGCAAGGGATAATCTGCTAAGAGAAAACAAAGATGAATCCAAAGTTTTCGTAACTGGAAACACAGTAATAGATGCACTTCAAACAACAGTACGTGACAATTATTCTAACGAAAATTTGATTGAAGGTAAAAAGATGATTCTTCTAACAATGCATAGAAGGGAAAACTTGGGAGAATCCATGAAGAACTCCTTCAGAGCAATTAAAAGAGTGGTCAACGAAAACGAAGATATTTATGTCATTTATCCGATACATTTGAATCCAAAAGTACGAGAAATCGCAAACGAAGTATTTGACAATCATCCTAGAATCAAACTCATCGAACCGTTGAATGTAGTTGATTTTCACAACTTCATGAAACAATCATTCTTCGTAATGACAGATTCAGGTGGAATTCAAGAAGAAGCCCCTGCACTTGGCAAACCTGTTTTAGTAATGAGAGACACAACAGAAAGACCTGAAGGGGTAGAGGCAGGGACATTAAAATTAACTGGACTTTGTGAAGAGGACATCTACAACGAAATGACCACACTTCTTTCTGACAAAAATGAATACGACAAAATGAGTGAAGCCACAAACCCTTACGGAGATGGCCACGCATCTGAAAGAATCTGTGACATTTTATCCAAAAATCTATAAACTAAAAAATCCAACTTCATGTAGAAGTTGGATTTCATATTTAAACGTCAAATAAATTTGATACGTTAACAGATTGGATTTTCTCAATTATCTTAATCTGGAATTGAATTGTTTAATTAAGCTTGTTTTTTGCTCTTTCTTGATTTTCTTTCAGTATTGAAAAGAGGATTAACTCTTTCGTAGAAGTCATTCATTTGTGCAAAGTTCATACTTGCCATGTTTGAGCTTAAGCTTACTGTACAGTTTTTACCGAAATTTCTGATTTGTTTTTGTGTTGTTTTTGTGAACATATTATTTTCCCCCTTATTAATTGTTTATTACTCTTTTAAGATGTTATTATTTGTTTAATTTGTTTAGTTATTACGCTTGTTTTTTGTTTTTCTTTAATTTTCTTGAACCAAATAATGGTGTCATTCTTTCGTAAAAGTTATCCGCTTGAGCAAAATTCATGCTCGCCATACTTGTGTTAAAACTAATTTGTGAACTTTTTCTAATATTATTTTTTCTCATAAATTTTACCCCCTATGCGTTTTTTCTGTTCTTGAAGATTCTTCTTGATCCAAACAATGGAGAGAATCTTTCGTTAAAATGATCGACACTTGCGAATGTCATTGATGACATATTTGTGTTCAAACCAAGAGATGTTTTCTTTGCAAAATCTAAATATTTTCTGTTATTCTTAATCATTTTAGTTCCCCCTCATTTAATATTTATATGTGATTTTCGATTCGTTAATAAATGAATATTCAACGAACGAAATTATCGAGTTTAGTATTCATTGGATATCCAAATGATAATTCATTTCATATCCCTCATTGCAATAAGTATTATATAACCATAAAACAGCTATGTCAAGCACTTTTTGAAACTTTTTTGAAAAATTTTTGTAAAGAAAAATCAGGAAAACGAATGATTTTTGTGCATACCGTTTTCATAATAGGCTTATTTTTATTCGATAAAATATTTTTTGGGAAAACAAATGTTGATATGTTCAAGTTTTATAAGAAAAATAAAAAAATCACGGTTAATCAATGTTTTCCTGCGATTTTCCCGAAAGAAAACAGAAAGCATTTTAAATTTTTGGGAAAATATTTGAAAAAATTGATAATGCATATTGGTGATTACAAAGAAATTTAGTAGAATAAAGCTATTTACACAAAAAAATTAGCCGAATTATTCGGCTAATTCAAATCAATTTATTTTTTATCTTCGATGTATTTTATACATAAATCGATAGATGCTTGTAATCCTTCTTGGTGAGTTCTTTCCATTGCGTGTGATGCATCAACACCAGGGCCAATCAAAGCAACTCTCAAATTATATCCTGCTGCTAATGCTGCTGATCCGTCTGATCCGTAGAATGGATAGATGTCAACTGCGTGAGGAATATTATTTTCTTCACAAATTCTAACTAATCTTTCTTTTAATTCTAAATCATAAGGTCCTGTAGAATCTGCTGCGCATATTGTTGTTTTAAATTCAGAAGATGTTTGTCCGTCTCCAGGAGCGGCCATGTCAACAACGATGAATTCGTCAGTTTCTTCTGGAATTCCATAACATGCACCGTGACCAACTTCTTCGTAGTTTGAGATGAAGAAGTTAAGAGTGTGTTTTGGAGTTATGTTGTTTTCTACAAAATATCTTACTGTTTCATACAATACGTATACGCAAGCTTTGTCATCTAAGTGTCTTGATTTTACGAATCCACTTTCTGTTAATTGTGTTCTTGAATCTAAATAGATGAAATCACCAACGTTGATTCCAAGTTTTTCTACATCTTCAGCTGATTCAACCTTTTCGTCAATTCTGATTTCCATAGTCTTGGCGTTTCTTTCGTTGCTTTTAGCTTCTGGACCGTAAACGTGAACTGATTGTTTGTCGTTTAAGCAAGTACCAGTGTATTTTTTGCCAGACATTGTGGAAATAGTTACATATTCATTTTCAACAGAGTTGTATGCGTAACCACCAACTAAGAATGTTTTTAATCTTCCGTTAGGTTTGATTTCTTTTACCATCAATCCCAATGTGTCCACGTGAGCTGCGAATGTAGATTGTTTTTCGTCAGTTTCACCACGAAGAGTAACAACCATTGCGCCCTTGTTAGTGAAGTTGATTTCAACTTTTCCTAATTCTTCGAATTTTTTTCTAACTTTTTCCATAACGACTTTAGTATCGCCAGATGGAGAAGAAGTCATTAAAATTTCTTTTAAAAAATCTAAATTTTCCATATTGAGAACCTCCTAAAATATATTTTTATGATACCACATATAAACACATTGTTTCAATTATTTGAGCTCATAGTTAATATTTTCGTTAATGATTACGAGATTAATTGGTTTTTAAAATTTTCACAGTGAATGTTTCGTTTGAATACACTATTTTAATTTTATAATTCATATCTTCAAGTAAGTTTTCGACGATATACATTCCAATTCCTTTAGATTTATTTTTTGTGGATGATACGAAAGGATGTGTGATTTTCTTTAAAAGATTTTTATCTACAGTTGTAGGATTGTTTGAAATCTCAATAACATCATTAAAATCGCAGCATATGTTTCCTCCGAAATCTGTGTATTCTATTGCGTTTTTTAGTAAGTTATCAAAAATTATTCTGAAATGGTCATAATCTACTATGTCGGATTTTTCTCCTTTAATCGTTACTTTCAAATTTTTCTCAGCTATTAAATCATGATGATTTTTAACGGATTCTCTCATTATCTCTGATAATTTCAAATTTTCCATTATCGGATTTTCATCAATTTTATTCATGAATAATAAATCATCTATTAGAATTTGAATTTGGTATAATTTTTTCCTAAGTTCTGGCAAGTACTTGTCGGTGTCTTCGTATTTTCCTATTTTTTCAATCATACTATCATTCAATAAAATAGCAGTTTGAAGAGGTGTCTTCAATTCGTGAGATGTAGATTTGATGAAGATTTCTTTTTTCTTCGTGTTTTTTTCTAATATTTTATAATTCTCAGTTAGTGTTTCGTACAGTGATTTCAAGTTATTAGAAAGTTCTTCGATTTCATCGTTAGTATGAATTTCCAAATCATATTTGGCGTTTTTTTGGTTTTTGGATACTTTAGTGAAATTATTCATCTTTAGAATTGGTTGTGTTATTGATTTTGAGTAGATTTTATTTAGTAAGAACACTATCATTACTATAAGCAAGAAAATCACAGGAAATGCAGAAATCACAGTAGATTTTATATCGGAAATGCTGTTAAATATATAAGGATATATAGAAACATAAGTTCCTTCAGAATGTTTTGATATTAAAATGAGATTAGTAGCGATAGAATCTTTTGTTTTGGACTCTGCTTTAATTAGTATTGAATTATTCTTTCTTTTAATACTAAAAGTGTCTTTTGATACATTATTGATATTACTATAATTATCAATTATAACGTATTTTTCTAGTTCTTTTTTTGCTTCTTTTATTAAAGGGTTTATTAATCTTTCAGAATTTTTAGAATTTATCTCTTTGAACTCATCGGTTTCAAGATAGCGTAAAAGATTTTTTATATTTTCATTTTTAACTGTCATACTTAAATTAAATCGCAGACCAGAAAACACAACTTTATCTTCTCCTTTAGGAATAAAATATGAATACATACCCTCTTTTGCGATTTCATTTAGATTATTGTAATTTTTGTTTTTTATAAATGAATCATGAACTGATGATGCAATATTCTCTGCTGATTCTATTTTTTTTTCTAAGTATACATTGGGCATATAAAAAGCCATATAGGAAAATATAATAGTACATATCAAAAGAGTGAGGATGATATTATACAAAAAATTTTTTGATGAAATATTTAATTTAGGCTTCTTCATTTAACTTATACCCCGCTCCTATAACTGTTTTAATAAAGTCTTTGGGTAGTTTTTTCCTCAAATTTTTTATATGGGAATCTATAGTTCTACTGCTTCCATAAAAATCTGTGTTGTAGAGAGAATTAATTAGATTTTCTCTTGAAAATACTTTTGTTGGATTGTTTAGAAACAACGACATAATTTGAAATTCTGTAACTGTTAATTTCAAATCCATTCCATTATATAATACACGAAAACCTTCTTCATCTAACGATAATCCCACCTGTGAAGTATTTTGTGAAAAACTTCTTCTTTTCATTATCATTTCTAGTTTTTTAATCAATAGTATTGGCTGAACTGGCTTGACAATATAATCGTCACAATACAGATCAAAAGCACTAATTTGAGTATTTAAATCATCAAGAGCAGTCAGCATCAATACGTTTGAGTTTGATATAGATGGAGTATTTCGTATAAACCTTAATACATCTATTCCGCTGTTTTCTCCTTCGACCATAATATCTAGGATGATAGCATCAAAACTATTATTACTCAAAATTTTAATCGCTTCATCGCCATTTGAACTTTGACACACATCAAATCCAGCTATTTTCATGTATTCGGTTAAAATCTCTCTTATTTGCAATTCGTCTTCTAAAAAGAATATTTTTTTCATACCATCACATCCTATAATAATTATATAATAAGTTGATAAAAAATGTAGTTTTTAGTTCGATTTGCGTTTGTTTTTGTAAATAGATATAGTAAATAATACTAATGATAATAAGACTAATACGATTAAAGATTGAAAGAATGAATAGTTTAATTTTGCTCCTTTTGCGACTTCATTCACATATTCTATAGAAGAAAAGTGACTAATTGGAATTAATTGTGCAATCTTCTTGATTCCTTTTGGCATATCTTCTACTTGAATCCCCATCATTCCTCCTAGTATCATACTCAAAAAGTATATTCCCATTGAAAGGGAAAAAGAAATAGAGAATTTTTTAAAGAATATACATATAGAATATCCGATAAAAAAAGAAGCAACAGCAATCAAAGTTACAAATCCTGTGTGTTTTATTATTGATATTAAAGGAATATTAACACCTAAAGCGTATTTCATAACCCCAAAATAAAAAATATTACAAACAGTCCAGAATAAATAATAGACTATAAATTTGTATTTTGCCATTGATAAATGATTAATTGAAAACAAGTCTAACCTATCATATACACCTTCTTCCAAATCTTTAGCAAATAATGCTGATAATCCAACTAAAAATATAGAAAGTGGGCTTATAATACTAATAGTTAAAACTATGCTTCTTTTTACCTCATCAATGAGAGATGCAGGAATATCTTTGAGTCCCGATATTATTAGAAACGACATCAATATTGGAAATACCATTCCGAAAAATAAACCTGTAAAGTTTTGTAAAAGTAACTTTGTCTCAAATTTAAAAATGTATTTGTTCATTATTTTGCTCCTTCCTTCTTCAATGCATTAAGAACTGTAAGTTCAATAGAATCATTCAAACGTTCGAATTGTTGATCATTATCCACAAGAGATGATATCAATTTTTTCTCTGTATTTAAATCATGAAATCCTGCAGCTATTTTGTTTTCCATTGCTTCTAATCTTATATCTTTTGGTATAAGTGATTCTGTTATGTTGTTTTTTTCGGTTAAAATAACTGAACTTGTACAGTACTTTAAGAACATCTCTCTTTTTTTTCCATAGAAAAGAACTTTTCCTTCATGTAAATACAACAACTTATCACAAATATCCTCTAATTCTTGATAATAATGACTAACCATGAGGATTGTTGTCGACTTGTCTTTGTAGTATTCTACTATTTTTTCCATTAATGATTGTCGACTCACAAAATCAAGTCCTGTTGTTACCTCATCAAATATAGTGACTGGAGAATTTTGCCACATAACCAAAATCAAAGTGAGTTTTTGTTTTTCTCCACCAGATAATTTTTTAAATGATTTATGAAGCAATTTTTCGAAATCGAAATACTTTATTAAATCCATCAAATTTTCATCTGATTCTATTTTTTTATTAGTAATCATTTGAATAATATCTTTTGTTTTAACCGTTTCTGAATAATTGTTAAACTGCATGTGAACTGCAATTTTTTCTTTGGGTATATCGCTTGAAATGCTCCCACTATAATTAACTAATCCCAAAATTGCCTTAATTAACGTGGATTTTCCTGCACCATTTGATCCAATAATTCCTATTTTATGAGCATCTTCTAGGACGATTTCATCTTTAATATCAACAGCAATATTGTCTTTGTATTGAACTTTAACGTTATTTAATTTAATCATAAGCTCCTCCTTGTTATCTATATAATAAAATGCGGGTGTGGATTTAAAGTGCATTTGGTATATAATTTAGGTAAATTATTATGATAAAATTAATTGAGGTGAAAAATGAAAGGATATTTTGCATCACATTTCTTCAACGACGCTATGTTTCGTTGGACTGAAGATTTGGCGAGATTTATAGAGAAAGAAGTGGACATTGATTTGTATGTGCCACAACGAAATGATTCGATAAACAACAAAAAAGACAATGATGCTACAATCACTGACATCGACATCGCAAGAAATGACATGGCGAAGTTAAAAGAAGCAGATGTTTTAATAGCTTGTCTTGATGGATTGTCGATTGACGATGGTGTTGCAGGAGAAATTATGGCTTTTTCTGTGATGAAAGATTACGAAGAAGAATACAAATTATCAGACAAGAAGAGAATTATCATAGGATTTGTCACAGACATGAGATATTTGGGAACTGGAGAGAACAAATTATACAGAAACCAAATGATAGTCGGTCAAGTAAAAGACAAGGGATATTTCATTGTTGGCTATCCAAATACAGACGATTACAAGAAAGAAATCGTGAATATTATTAAAAGAGAATATTAGAGAGAAAATCTAGCTAGAAATAGCTAGTTTTTTTATTGACAAATGGTAAATGAAAATTTATCATATAAGTGATAAGAATATTCACTATCAAGAGGGAGAAGAATGAGAAGAAAGTACTTATCTGGAATATGCAAATTAATTTATTTAATAACAGTAATTTTAATATTTATAGTTAACAAGAAAAATATTGAAATATCAAAAATCACATTGATTCTTTTAGTGGGAATAAATTTTTTTAGCTTTGCCGCAAATATATTTTTATCGGAAATATCAAAAAAGTTAAAAATTGGCATAATTTTGTCTTTGGTAATTGGTTACGTAATTTTCTTAATTTTAATATGATTTAATAGTAAATTGAAATATTCTTATCGTAGCATAGCGAAGTTCTCATTGGATTTTGGTAGAGATTTGGTGAGGACTTTTTTGTTGGTATCAGAATTAGATATAACTTGGTGTATAATATAAATGAAAGAATAATTCAAAATAACAAATCAGACAAATTACAGTTTTCATACTATTTTTAAATGGCGGAATATGGTATAATTAGTAGTTGTGATTTGTAGTTAACTTAACAGTTAAATGAATCTAATAATTTGAAAGGAAGTTGTTATGAATAAATTAGCGATAATTGGCGCACAATGGGGAGATGAAGGTAAGGGAAAGGTTGTAAATTATTTTTCTCAATTTAATGATATTATTGTAAGATCTTCAGGTGGAGCCAACGCAGGACATACTATTTATTTTAAAGACAAAAAGTACGTACATCATTTACTACCATCTATAACTTTTGATACAGATTCTAAGGGATTCTTGGCAAAAGGAATGGTAATCGAATTAGAACAAATGATTGAAGAGTTGAAAGTTTTGGAAGCTGATTTCCCAGGAATTTCCAAGAGATTTATGGTCGATGTAGAAACATTTATCGTTCTACCTTACCACAAAGAAGAAGACGGATTGTTGGAATCTATGAGAAAAAATCCTATCGGAACTACAAAAAGAGGTATTGGACCTGCTTATCAAGACAAAGCTGCTAGACAAAACGTTAGAATTATTGATTTGTTTGACGATGAATTGTTAAGAGAACGCGTTGAAGAAATAGTTTATTTGAAAAACAACATCTACGAAGGCAAAATGCACATCGATGTCGACGAAACAGTAAATTATTTGCTTGACAAATTCGACCAATTATTAAAATTGGGCGTTACGTTCACATCAGCATCTGAAATCGAAGAAGAAATCAAAAACAAAAAAGTTCTTTTCGAAGGTGCACAAGGAATCATGCTTGACTTAGACTCGGGAACATACCCATACGTTACATCAAGCACAACAACTGCTTACAGCGCATCAGCAGCAGATGTTACATTGACTGATGATGACACAATCATGGGAGTTGTAAAAGCATACACATCCAGAGTTGGAGAAGGAGAATTCCCAACAGAATTGTTCGATGAAGAAGCAGACAAGCTTAGAAAATTAGGCAATGAATTCGGAGCTACAACTGGAAGAAATAGACGTGTAGGTTGGATTGACCTTGCACAACTACGTTATGCAATCAAAAAAAGCAAAATCAACTCAATTGTCATGACAAAAGCAGACGTATTAAACGGCTACGACAAAGTAAAAGTATGCGTTGGATATGAAATTGATGGAGTTGAACAAAAAATGCCATTCATTTCAAATGATTTCAAAAAAGCAAAACCAATCTATAAAGAATTTGACGGTTGGAATGATGTGTTTGAAGTAAACTTCTTGAAATACATGACATTCATCGAAAAAGAATTAGACACAGAAATCTCTTACGTTTCTTATGGTCCAAAAACAGAAGAAATTATGGAAAAAAGAGATTTTATCATGAATATAAAATAAAATATTACAAATTATATCGTGGACTAGATCCACGGTATTTTTTTGTCCAAATTCACATCAGACTCCAACCCCCGAAAATTTATAAAAAAATGTTACAAAATTTCAAAAATTTTGTTTTATGAAATTGAAAAATATCAAATAAAAACGAAATTTGCAAAACAAATGCTGGATTTTCAACGTTTTAAATCGAAAAAATAAAAATAAAAAATTTTAGGAAAAATGTTGAACATAGTTCAAAAAAGTGTTACAATATAAAACGTCAAAAGAAATGAACAGTGTTCAAGAGATGAAAGGAGGTTAGTTGTGTCGTATTTGGACGAAAAGAAAAAAGATAATAAATTACAAATAATTCAGTCTGCGGTTAAGATGTTTGAGAAAAAAGGCGTTGATAAGACGACTATAAGAGATATTATGAGCAACACTGATTTGGGATTGGGAACTTTTTATTCTTATTTTAAGGATAAGGAAGATTTGAAGGAACAAATCGTTCTGAAGAAGCTTACAGATTTGGTGGTGGAAACTGAGAAGAAGTGCACACAAGAAGATCATGTTGAAAGGTTTATTAGTTTTTTGGATTATATTATTGATTATTATATTGCTAATCCTTTTGAGTTTGAACTTGTTGCGAGTAATTTGAACTGGGCGTTGTATGCTAAGGTAGAAAATGATAAGAGATTTTCTGAAACAGACACTGCGCTGAAATACATTTTGAAGAAGTATTCACAGTTGTTCTCAAAAGAATATTCTGATTCACAAAAATTATATATTCTTTCTTTGACGATTGAGACTGTGATTTCAACTTGTAAGCTTGCAATCAGAAAGGATTCTATTTTATCGATTGATGAAATGAAGTCTGTTTTGGTTGAAGTTATTAAACAAATTTTAAATAGATAAGGGTGATTTACATGAAGAAATTTTCAGAATTTATAGCTAATCATCCTAAGTTAGTGCTTTTGGTTATGACTTTGTTGTTGATTCCATCAATAATTGGTTACAAGGCGACTAATATTAACTACGATATTTTGTCTTATTTACCAACTGACTTGAAGTCTACACAAGGCCAAACTATTTTGGACAAAGATTTCAAAAATGCAGCTACTGGGATGTTGATTTTAAAAGGCACAGACAACGATGCCGAGAAATTAAGAGAAGAAGTGAAAAAAATCGACGGGGTTGAGGATGTTATTTCCAAGACTTCGATTATTGGGCCAACTGTTCCTAATGAATTTTTGCCAGATGATATTAGAGATGTGTTCTATGCAAAAGATAGTACTTTAATGATGGTTAAGTTTAGTGAATCGTCATCTTCAATGAGAACTATGAAGGCGATAGATCAAATCAAACAAATCGAATCCAAAGAAAAATACTTGAGTGGTATTAGTGCTCTTGTAAAAGACACTAAGGATTTGATAGATAAGGAAACACCAATTTATGTAATACTTGCTGTGGCACTTGGACTTGTGGTGTTGAGCTTGACGAATGAATCGACTGTAATTCCATTCGTATTTATGTTGAATATAGGATATGCTGTTATTTATAATTTTGGGACTAATATATTCTTAGGGCAAATATCCTACATTACTAAGGCGATTGCAGCGGTGTTGCAGCTTGCCGTAACGATGGATTATTCGATTTTCTTGTATCATAGATATGCAGCGGAAAAGAAAAAGAGAGACACACATAAGAAGGCAATGGCGAAAGCAATTGAGGCGACATTCTCATCGTTGTTCTCATCTTCACTTACAACTTTTGCAGGATTCTTGGTTTTGATATTGATGAGATTATCGTTGGGTAAAGATATCGGTCTTGTAATGAGTAAGGGTGTATTCATCGGACTTTTATCTACTTTGATTGTTCTTCCACCAATGCTACTTCTTACAGAAAAAGCTGTGGACAAATACAATCACAAAGTATTACTTCCAGAATTTACAAAATTACCAAACTTCGTCGTAGACAAGAGAAAAGTGTTGGCATTAGTATTTGTAGTGTTGTTCATTCCAGCAATTTATGGATCTGTAAACACAAAATTATACTACAACTTGGATAGATCATTGCCACAAGATTTGGACTCCATTGTATCTCTTAATAAAATGAAGAAAGACTACAATATGGCAAGTACTCATTTTATCGTAGTAAAAGATGATTTATCTAATACTGCTATGGATTCTATGATTGATGAGTTAGAACACATCGACGGTATCAATTCAGTTGTCGGAACGAATTCAATCACAGGTGTTACAATTCCTGCGACATTCTTGCCAGACAAACTCAGAGATAACTTCGTAAAAAACGGCTACGAAATGCTTATGGTTAATTCAGAATACCAAACAGCATCTGACGAAGTAGACAAACAAATCACACAAATGCGTGATGTAATAGCAAAACACGACAAGGACGGATATTTGACAGGTGAAGCTGTTCTTACAGACGATTTGACAGATATTTCCGATCAAGACTTCAAGATGGTTAACATAGCATCATTAATTGCAGTATTCATAATCATCGCAATATCGTTCAAATCATTTGGAATTCCAGTTGTATTGATAGCAGCCATAGAACTTGCAATTCAAATCAACATGGCAATCCCATTCTACTTCAATCAAACAATTCCGTTTATCACATCGATAGTAATCGGCGTAATCCAATTGGGATCTACGATAGATTATTCTATATTAATGACGGACAGATTCTTGTTCGAATATCGAAAGACTAAAGATGTAAATGGTTCGTTGAAAACATCGGTAAGAGAAACATCCAAATCAATTGTTACAAGTGCCTTATCATTCATGGCAGCAACAGTTGGTGTAGGAATTTATTCAAAAATGGAAATAGTATCCACAATATGTACGTTATTGGCTAGGGGAGCAATCATCAGTATGCTTGTAATCATAATATTACTTCCAGCAGTATTGAGCATTACATTCCCATTTATCAAGAAAACAACTAAAAATTTAGCGTAAAGGAGAAGACTATGAAGAAAAATATTGAAAAAATCTTAGCCTTGTCATTAGTATCTTCAATGACATTTGCTAACCTATCATTTGCAGAACAACAAGATTTAATCAAAAAATCAGAAACAGTTTATGTAACAGTAGAAGGTAACGAAATCAAAGACAAATCAGTTTCTGTATGGTTAAATTCAGATAAAAATATAAAAGCAAACGACAAATCTAATTTGAAAAATGTAAAAGATTTGAAAACAGACAAAGAACTAAAATCTGAAAATGGTTATTTGAAATTAGATGAAAACAAAAAAGACATCTACTACAAAGGTGACACTGACAAAAAACTTCCAGTGGATATATCTGTAAAATACTTCTTAGATGGAAAAGAAATGAAAGCTTCTGAATTGGAAGGTAAGTCTGGTCATTTGAAGATTGTAATCAATTCTAAAAATAACAGATACGAAGCCAAAACAATTGACGGACAATCAAAAAATGTATATTCACCATATGTCGTTGTAGCAGCGATGACATTTGACGATGAAAAAGTAGAAAACGTCACATCAGACGATATCAAAGTTGTAAAAGACGGAAAGAACGAAATAGTAACTACAGTTATGACGCCAGGTATGAAACAAAACTTAACAGGAATTGTAGAAGACAAAGAATTGGACAACTTCAAAGACGAAGTTTCAGTTGAAATGGATATTAAAGATTACAAACCAGTAGAAATCTACTCTGTAATCACTAACGAATTCTTCCAAGAAAAGAAAAATATCGACTCATTAGATAAACTTCAAAACGGTGTTAAAGAATTACAAGATAATTCACAAAAACTTGTAGATGCATCAGTTAAATTATCTGAAGGACAAGACAAACTAAACTCAGGAATTTCACAAATGCAAACAGGAGTTACAAAACTACACAATGGTTCACAAAAACTTGCATCATCTACACAACAAATGCAAGGCAAATTCTCAGGAATACAATCAAAAGTAGGTCCTATCCAAGGATATGTAGCTCAAATGAATGACGGTAGCTTGAAATTGTACAACGGAATTTCAGATTACACAGCTGCTGTAGCTAAAATCAAAGAAAACACAGCTAAAATCAAAGAAGGCTCCGAAAAACTAGCCAAAGGTGCGACTGATTTGGACAATGGAGTTGGCAAATTAAAAGATGCTACTTCACAATTAAGAGCTGGAACTGAAAGTATGAAAGAAATGACTGCGCAAAAAGACCAACTACTTGAAAAATCATCACAATTATCAAATGGTTTGAATGGTTTGGCAGGAAGCTACGGTCAATTAGCAGATACAGTTGAACAAATTTCTGGAAAATCACAACAATTAAAAGATTCAAGCGCACAATTCAACGAAAAATTACAACAAGTAGCACAACTTGCAGGTGGTGCTGAGACAAGTGCAAGTGCAGAAAAAATCGCACGTGGACTTGAAAGCTCAGCAGAAGGATTGAACAATGCAATCCAACAATTACAAGCAAACAATGAAGAAGGACAACTAAACGACATAATTGCATATCTTCAAGCACAAAAAAATGTAATGTACGTTCAAGCAGAATCCATTAGAAATGCTGGTTCACAAAATGCTGGGCAACAAAAACTACAAGCAGCATTGGCACAATTAGCACAAAGTTCAAGTGCATTATCACAAGGAAACGCTGATTTATCCAATGCACTTATGAGAACATCAGCCGCTATGAATCAATCAAAAGCAAAACTTGTAGATTCTTCTAACCAATTATCTCAAGGCTTGGGACAAATGGGTGGTGCATTGAACGGCGCAGATGGATTATCAACATTAAAGGATTCCATCGACAAACTTGACGATGCAACAGGTCAAATCAAAGGTGGATCACAAACATTAAAAGAAGGAACATTGCAAAACGAAAAAGCAATGGCAATGCTTTTGAATGGAATGGAAGAATTGGATAAGAATTCAAGTGCGTTAGTTGAAGGCTCATCAAAATTATCTGGTGGATTACAAGAATTCAACAAACAATCAGCTCTTTTATCTTCATTGTCACAAATCAATGAAAAAGCCATCATTCCAATGAGTAATGCAATCAATATGTTAAATGATGGACTTGGAAAATTAGATTCATCAACTGGACAATTAAAATCAGGTAGCGACAAGCTTGCTTCTGGACAAAAAGAATTCAGCTCCAAACTAAAAGAATACAAAGAAAAAGGAATTGATGAATTATCCAACAAGACAAAAGATTTGAACAAATTCAAAGACATCATCGATGCTATGAGTGATTTGGCAGTTAAAGATTCTTCATTCACAGGAACAGACAATAATTTTGAAACAAAATCAAGAATTGTCGAAAAAATAAAATAGTAATCTTTACAAAAACATTCTATTCTGATACAATCTAATGTATCGATGAAGAGAATATTAGTTCTATACGATTTTTCAGAGAGAAAGTGTAAGGTGGGAACTTTCATTTACGATAGAATGAACCTAACTCGGAGATTATGTCAAAATCATAGGGTTGTCACCTTATAACTAACAAACTAGAAGTGGTATAGCGATCCTTCGTCTTCGTGACGGAGGATCTTTTTTTAGATACATATTAAATACACCAAAGAAAGGAACATGTAAATTATGAGAATGAATAAATTTTATATGCCAACTTTAAGAGAGGATCCACAAGATGCAGAAATAGCAAGCCACAAGTTTCTATTAAGAGCTGGCATGATTAGAAAAACGGCAGCAGGATTGTACAGTTATTTGCCATTGGGATATCGAATTGTAAGAAAGGTAGAAAACATCGTTCGTGAAGAAATGGACAACTACGGTTCACAAGAAATCCACATGCCTATAACTCAACCTCGTGAAATCTGGGAAGAATCGGGAAGATGGAAGACATTTGGACCGGAAATGTTCAAGTTACAAGACAGAAACAACCGCGAATTCTGCCTTGGCCCAACAGCCGAAGAATATTTTACAGATTTAGTAAAAGGTGAAATCAAAAGCTACAAGCAACTTCCACTTAATATTTATCAAATCCAAACAAAATACCGTGATGAAAAAAGACCAAGATTTGGAATCAACCGTTCCAGAGAATTTTTGATGGAAGACTCATACACATTTGATGTAGATGAAGAAGCGATGCGTGAAGCTTACATGAATATGTGGAGAGCGTATGAAGTTGTATTCAATAGACTTGGTTTGGAATACAAAATCGTAGCAGGAGACAGCGGTGCCATGGGTGGTAACAGTTCGCACGAATTTATCGCACTTAGTGATGTAGGTGAAGGTGTGATTTGCTACAGCGATGACAGTGATTTCGCAGCGACTGACGAAAAAGCATACGTGTACTATCAAGTAAACGATGAAAATGTAGAAAAACTTCCATCAGAAAAAGTCCTCACACCAAACTGTAAAACAATAGAAGAAGTAAGTGATTTCTTAAATGTTGATGCAGCACATTGCTTGAAGGCAGTGGATTTGATGGTAGAAGGAAAACCTGTAATTGTGTTCATTCCAGGAGATCGTGAACTTAATATGTCCAAACTTGTAAGTTATTTGAAATGTCCAGAACACGAAATCGAAATGATGGAAGAAAAAGACATCCTAGCTTTGAACAGCTCACCAGGATTTACAGGACCAATCGGACTAGATTCAAGAATCATCATTGACTCAAGAGTTACACAAATGAAAAACTTCGTCGTTGGAGCGAATGAAGAAAACTACCACATCAAAAACGTAAACTACGGGGATGATTTCGAAGGAGAAATCGTGGAAGATTTATTGATGGTACAAGAAGGAGACATCGATCCTGAAACAAAATCTCCATTGAAATTCAAAAGAGGAATCGAAGTTGGAAATATCTTCCAATTGGGACAAAAATATTCCAAGAGTATGAATGCAACATTCTTAGATGAAAATGGAAAAGAACAATTCTTCTGGATGGGATCATACGGAATCGGCGTAACAAGAAGTGTCAGCGCAATTGTAGAACAAAACCACGACGACAAGGGAATGATTTGGCCATTAGTTGTAGCACCATATCACGTAATCATCACAGTTGTTAACACAAAGAATGAAGAACAAAATACACTTGCAGAAAAACTTTACGAAAAGTTACTTCTTCAAGGAGTAGAAGTTCTACTTGATGACAGAAAAGAAAGAGTAGGAGTAAAATTCAACGACCGTGACTTAATAGGAATCCCACTAAGAATAACTGTAGGAAAGAAAGCATCTGATGACATAGTAGAATTTTCTGAAAGAAAAACACTTGAAAATGTAGAAATGTCATCAACAGAAGCTTACGAAAAAGTAATGGAAATCATCAACGCTAACTTAAAATCAGTTGGTGGATTGTACAGATAATTTATAATGAGAACTACGGGCGATAAGGCTCGTAGTTTTTTTCTCGCCACATTTAATTTATCTACGCCAAATTAATAATAATGGCGAGATTAATCTCGCCAATATTGATTTATCTACGCCATTTATGGTATAATGGCGAGAAAGATGGTGAGAATGTATGAGAGAATTTGATTATTCAAAATTATTAAATCTGAATATTCCTGCAAATATGTACGATTTGATATCAAAAATTTACGAATATAAAGGCAAACAGGAACTTTATGTGGCAAATTTTTCTGATGTACTTGAAAAGATGGTGGAGGTTGCGAAGATTCAGTCAACAAAATCTTCTAATGCAATCGAAGGAATTTCTACAAATGATAGTAGATTAGAAGAGTTAATGAAGAAAAAAAGTGAACCTAGAAATAGAAATGAAGAAGAAATATATGGATATAGGGAAGTGTTGGATATTATCCACGAAAATTATTCAGATATTGACTTTACGAAAAATAATATCTTGACTCTTCATAGTAGGTTGTATTATTACTCTTCTGAAAGTTATAAAGGGAAATTCAAAACTATCGATAATAGCATTGTGGAAACAAATGCATTTGGAGAGAAAAAGATAAGGTTTCAGCCAGTGTCTGCATTTGAAACGGAAAATTATATCGATAAAATGATAAGTGCTTATGATGAAGCCGTAAAATTAAAAGTACCACCATTGTTATTAATTTCATCTGTGGTGCATGATTTTTTGTGTATTCATCCTTTTTATGACGGAAATGGTAGAATGTCAAGGCTTTTGACGCTTTTACTTTTATACAAAAATGGTTTCTTTGTAGGAAAATATATTTCCTTGGAAATGATAATTGAAGATACTAAGGACATGTATTATGAACAATTACAATCATCAAGCAAGAATTGGCATTCTGGAGAAAATAACGAGTTGCCATTTATAAAATATATGTTATCTGTTATTTACAAGGCATATGTTGAGTGTGATGAGAGATTCAGACTTATCGGAGAAAAATCTTTGACATCTGCTGAGAGAGTTATGAAGATTTTCGAAAAAACTCTGAAACCATTGTCAAAGTCTGATATTGTTATGCTTTGTCCCGATATTTCTCAAAGAACTATTGAAAGAGCCTTGAAAGAATTAAAAGACACACATTTAATTAAACAAATAGGTAGTGGAAGGGCAACTAAATATATTAAAGCATGATTTTACGCAATCAAAAAAGCTGTGAGAAAACTCACAGCTTATATTTTTATAATTAGCAACAGCAAGAACCACTGTTACCATCACAATCACATTCATTTCCTGGGCCGTCACAACCATCGAACAGACCAAAGTGATTTGTTCTGTCTCCAACGACATCGAAGTATTTTTTAAATCTAGTTTCTTCGATCATTGCGCAGCTATTTCCACACACTGCCATCGGCAAATCTTTATAGAATCTATGGTGGTCATCTAGATCGAAGTAGTGTTCACTACCTAAAATACCTCCGCGATAAGTTACGAATTGTCCATATTGTTCGCATCTATCTTCGATAATTCCTGGTAATTTCACAGCTCTTACAGTTCTTGATGTGAAGTTCACATTGCCAACTAATTCTTCGATTTTTCTGTTTTCGATTGGTGCCTTAGTGATTTTAGTATATCTGAAATCTTCCCAGCCGATTTTATGCAATAATCTTCTGAAATCTTCTACATACATTGCTCCCGCTAAACATTCACCACGTAATACAGGGTTTTGGTAAATTTCATCAGAAACCCTTCTGTCAGCGAAAATATCTGAGAAGTACAATTCTCCACCTTTTTTCAATACTCTCCACACTTCTTTGAATACTTCTTCTTTGAATGGAGAAAGGTTGATAACGCAGTTACTGATGACAACATCTACAGATTCATCTTCTATTCCTATAGATTTCAAATCTTCGATGTAACCTTTTTTGAATTCTACGTTTGATTTCTTGTAGCCAAATTTTTCAGCCATTTGATCTTGATATTTTCTAGCAAAATCCAATTGGTCATCTGTCATGTCGACACCGATTACTTTTCCATTTTCACCGACTAATTTAGAAGCGACATACACATCGACCCCTGTTCCACATCCCAAATCCAACACAGTACATCCTTCAAGAGCTGATGGAATTGGAGATCCACAACCGTAAAATCTCTTCAAAAGTTCAGGATTAACCATTCCTCTTATTTTTTTGATATGAAGTGGCATACTATCCGAACAACTACAGATTTGAGTTTGCATTTTGCCTTCTTTTTCTGTAGTTATATTGCTGTAATATTCTGATACTTGTTTTCTAATATCTTCCATAAATACCTCCTAATGTTATTCTAATATTATTATATCATTAATTGCAACCGCAACTATTTTTTGAGTTTTGCATTGGTTCGATTACTTTTGTAAAGAAAATCGCTGCAAGTCCAGCTCCGATTAGTGGAGCAAGTACATAAACTATGAATGCATCCATTGTGAATGCGATGTTTTTCCATCCAACAAAATACGCCACGATTCTTGGGCCGAAATCTCTCGCTGGATTAAGTCCTGCATCAGTCATAGGACCAATTGTACATATCAAAGCGGCAACTGTTAGACCGATAAATAATGGGAACAAATCGTCGCTTGGTCTACCAATGTTACAACCTTCAGTCATTGAGAAAATAATCATAACCAAAATGAAAACTCCTAGAGCTTCTGCGAAAGCCGCAACAGGCATACTGATTACGCCGTTTGCTGTGTTAGGGAACACTTCAATCCAAATACTTGATGCTGGTGATGCTACATCCATTGTTAAATTAGCTGCAGATAAATTTTTTCTCACAGAATCAGCGAAAAATACCCAAAGCGCACTTGCAGCTAGAATAGCTCCAATGAATTGACCTAGTATGTATACAGGGAAATTCTTCCATGAACATCTTTTTGAAATACACATTGCAAAAGTAACCGCTGGGTTGAAGTGCGCACAAGACAAGTTTCTAGTAGCGTAAATCGCAATAGCGATTGCAAGACCCCAAACCATACCAACTTGGAATGGACCGGTGTGAGCTTGATATAAAGTAGCCGTTGCTACAGCACCAATTCCTAAAAAACACATCAAAAATGTACCAATAACCTCACCAGTAAATCCTTGGATAAGGCTTTCTTTTGTTACAACTTCGCAGCAACAATTGTTATCTTCTGAACTCATTAGTTCACCTCCGGAAATTATTTAACGATAAATACTATCGTAATTTAATTATAAATTATAAAAGATAACTAGTCAACGAAATTGAAAAACTTTTCATTTTAAAAGTGGTTAGTACAAAGAAAATAATATGATATTATATAAAAAAGGAATGTGATTATGAAAACTGATAAAATGATTTTAAGAAAATTTACAATAAATGATGCAGACAAAATGTATGAAAATTGGGCAAGTGACAGCAGAGTTACGAAGTTTTTGACGTGGACGCCTCACACATCACTAAAAGAATCAGAAAAAATCATAAAACAATGGATAAATGATGACAAGAATGTGTACTTTGCGATTTGTAACACTAACAATGAAAACATTGGTTGTATATCTGCTAGTTTAATCAAAGAAAATCCGAAGACTTACGCTATCGGTTACTGCTTGGCATACGATTATTGGTCACAGGGAATAATGACCGAGTCTTTGAAACTAATGCTAAAATATTTGTTTGAAGAAAAAAACGCCGTAAGAGTAGAAGCCACACACGACAGGAGAAACTCTGCAAGTGGAAAAGTAATGATGAACGCAAATATGAAATACGAAGGATGTCTTAGAAAATCAGCCACAAACAACCAAGGCGTTGCAGATTCTTGCATGTATTCAATGATTGACGAAGACTACGAATGTGATTTTGTGATTCCAGAATACGATGAGATGAATTTCAGAAAAGAACTGTTGGCGGATGAAAAGACGATGAGTTTCAATGAAAAATACGGCGGAGCTATTGATTTCTCAGAAGACAAATGGAAAAGTTGGTATGACAAATGGATAAACTCTGACGACAGATTTTACTATTACATTTTGGGTCATAACAAGCCTGTCGGAGAATGTTGTATATATAAGGAAGATGATAGGTGGATTTGCAGTTTAATTGTAAAAGATGAATACAGAAACAATGGCTACGGGAAAAGAGCGTTGATGTTTTTGATTGATTTGGCAAAAAAATTAGACATAGATGAACTATACGATAATATTGGTACCTGTAATCCTTCGTTGAATTTGTTTTTGAAATGTGGATTTGAAGTTATATATACTAATGAAGAGTATTCAACTGTAAAAATCATCCTTTCTAACTTGTATTAATTTTTAGCTAGTAGTATGATGTAATATATAATTTTAATTAGATTGAACAATAGAATGGATGATTAGATGAAGAATAAGAATTTTTACAAAAGAGCAATACAGGTGGCATGGCCGTCGGTGTTGGAGAGCTTTTTCATAGCGCTTGCGGGAATTATCGACACTTACATGGTGTCTTCGATAGGAAGCTCTGCAGTTGCGGCTGTAGGTCTTACAACACAACCCAAATTCATAGCACTATCGATATTTTTCTCCATAAACATTGCTACGTCGGCACTTGTAGCCAGACGTCTTGGAGAAGAGGACAAAGAAGGAGCAAACAGGATACTTTTCACAGCGATTATCATGGGACTTGTGCTAACGGTTGTTATAAGCACTGTGATGGTGTATTTTTCGGATAGTGTTCTGAGACTTGCAGGAAGTAACTCGGACACGCATACTGATGCGCTGAATTATTTCAGAATAATAATGGGAGGAATGATTTTCAACGTAGTAAGTATGACGATAAATGCAGCGCAAAGGGGATCTGGCAACACAAGGATTGCATTTACAACTAACTTGGTATCAAGTATTGTCAATATATTTTTCAATTACTGCTTGATAGGTGGTAATTTTGGTTTTCCGAAAATGGGAGTTTCTGGAGCAGCGCTTGCGACAGTACTTGGAACAGTCGTAAGTAGTATTATGTGCATCAGATCGCTTTTCAGAAAAGATGGTTTCGTACAAATCAAATACATTTTCAAGAAGAAAATCAAGCCAACAGTTGAAGTATTCACAAGCATCGTCAAACTTGGAACCAATTTGTTCGTTGAAAATATAGCCATGAGAATAGGGTTCTTGACAACGGCATTGATGGCAGCAGGACTTGGAACGGACACATTTGCAGCACACAACGTAGGAATGAATCTTCTTAGTATTTGCTTTTCGTTTGCAGATGGAATGCAAGTTGCAGCAGTCGTTCTAACGGGCTCAAGCCTTGGCGCTGGTAAGAAAGAAAACGCGAAGATTTACGGCAAAGTCTGCCAACGAATAGGACTTATGATATCTATTGTATTGTCTGTGATATTGTTGTTATTTGGAAAAGGAATATTCCATTTGTTCTTCGACAAACTATCCATCATAGAAACTGGAGAAATCATCGCAAGATTCATCACAGTAATAGTGCTATTACAAATCTCACAAATCATCTACGGAGGATGTTTGAGAGCAGCAGGAGATGTAAAATATACTCTCATCTCTTCAATCATAAGTGTAACAATCATAAGAACAGCAGTAACATACATCCTTGTGTCTGTGTTAAACATGGGAATAGTTGGAATATGGCTAGGAATCTTCTCCGACCAATTCTCCAGATACATGTTCAACTCAATCAGATTTAGACAAGGTAAATGGGTTAACATTAAAATATAATTGGAAAAGTCGCCTCGTGTGGGGCGATTTTTTTGATGCGATAAAACTTTTGCGCCACTTGTTAGCAATAAAAACAAAAATAGTTTTAGCTAAGAATATCATTCGTAAAAAATAATCACAAATTCTAGCGAAGTGAACCGTGAAAAAATCTCACTCGTGCCAGAGCGAAGCTCGCACTTGAGATTTTAGGTTCACAAGCTTTGAATTTGTTTATTTTTGGAGACAGATATTCGTGCTAAATTATTTTTGTTTTTTGAAATGCGTTCAGCAAGAATATAACTTTTACTCCCCGCCCTTTTATTATATAATAAGGAAGGAAACAAATTTTTCGTAAAAATATTGAAATTTTACAAAAAAACTTCAAAAAGGTGTTGACATTGTTGTATAGACAATGTATAATACCAGTTGTGCCTAAAGTTAGTAAGCGTAGAAGTGGAAGGTTGCTCGGGAAACGTGATTAATCTTCCGAGGTAATTTTCACCGAGAAGTCCTACACGATTAGGGCGATGGGTTAAACTTTTTAAAAAAGTTTTTTAAATTTTAGGTCACTGTACACCCGGGAGGGTGTATGAATATAACCCAGCAAGACGCTTCTTCAAAAATATAGAGGAGGTGCCTAAATGGCAAATCAAAAAATCAGAATCAGACTAAGAGCTTATGATCACGAATTAATCGATCAATCAGCTCAAAAAATCGTTGAGGCAGCTAAGAGAACTGACGTTAAAGTATCAGGTCCTATTCCGTTGCCAACAGAAAAAGAAGTTGTTACAATCTTAAGAGCTGTTCACAAATACAAAGATTCAAGAGAACAGTTCGAACAAAGAACACATAAGAGATTAATCGATATCATTAATCCTAACGCAAAGACATTGGAAGCGCTTAAAAAACTTAACCTTCCTGCCGGCGTAGATATCGAAATTAAACTTTAATCTTAGTATGATTGTAAAGCAATCCGCTGTAAGTAAATTTTAATGTGGATATCACACTATAGGAGGTGTACTCAATGAAGAGTATTTTAGGTAAAAAAATCGGAATGACTCAAATCTTCAATGAAGATGGTAGTGTTGTTCCAGTAACTGTCATTGAAGCGGGTCCAATGGTTGTTACACAAATCAAAACTAAAGAAAAAGAAGGATATAACGCAATTCAAGTTGGTTACATCGAAAAGAAAGAAAAACATGTAAACCAACCAATGAGAGGTCATTTTGGCAAAGCAGGCGTTTCATTCAAGAAACACTTACAAGAGTTCAAAATAGGTGATGACGAACAATTCAACCTTGGAGATGAAATCAAATTAGATATTTTCCAAGACGGAGATGTTGTAGATGTTATCGGTATTTCAAAAGGTAAAGGAACTCAAGGTTCAATAGTTAGACACAACTATGCAAGAGGACCTATGGGACACGGCTCTAAATCACACAGAGTTGCAGGTGCAAGAAGTGCGGGATCTTATCCAGCAAGAGTATTCAAAGGACGTAAAGGTTCAGGAAAGATGGGCCATGACCGTGTAACTGTTCAAAACTTGAAAATTGTTAAAGTTGACAATGAAAGAAACTTACTTCTTATTAAGGGAGCTGTTCCAGGAAACAAAGGTGGAGTAGTTACTGTTAGAGAAGCTATTAAGTCAAAATAGGAAGGAGGATGAAACATGCCTAAAGTTCAAATTTTAAACCAACAAGGAGAAAATGTTGGAGAATTAGAATTAAATGAAGCCATTTTCGGCGTTGATGTTAATGAGCACGTTGTTTACGAAGTAGTTAGAAATCAACTTGCTAATAAAAGACAAGGCACACAATCTGCTAAAACTCGTAGTGAGGTAAGAGGTGGAGGAAAGAAGCCTTGGAGACAAAAAGGTACAGGTAGAGCAAGACAAGGATCTATCAGATCTCCACAATGGAGAGGTGGTGGGGTAGTATTCGCTCCAAAACCTAGAGATTACAGCTACGCTGTTCCTAAGAAAGTTAGAAGACTTGCAATCAAATCAGTATTAACTGACAAAGTTAATGACAATGAAATGATCGTTTTAGATAAATTAAGCTTAGATGCTATTAGCACTAAAAAAGCTGTTGAAGTATTAAAGAATATTAAAGCAGACAAGAAAGCTTTAGTAGTTGTTGATAAAAATGATGATACACTTTACAGATCATTTAGAAACATTGAAAATGTAGCTATTTGTGAAGCTAGATTAATCAATGTATATGATTGTTTGAAATACAACTCATTAGTTATTACAACTGATGCTGTTAAAATTCTTGAGGAGGTGTTTCAATAATGAAATCACCATATGATATTATTTTGAAACCAATTATTTCTGAAGATTCTATGGAAAAAATGGAAGAAAAGAAATATGTATTCAAAGTAGATAAAAATGCGAATAAAATAGAAATCAGAAACGCTATCGAAAAGATTTTTGATGTTAAAGTAAAATCTGTTAACACTATGAACGTTAAAGGAAAAGTTAAGAGAATGGGCGCTCACAGTGGTAAGAGATCTGATTGGAAGAAAGCTATAGTTGCATTAACAGAAGATTCAAAAGAAATTGAATTTTTCGAAGGAATGTAATTAAGGGGGTAAAAACATGGCAATAAAAAAATATAAACCGACTTCTGCCGGTGTACGTGGTATGAGTGTTTTATCATTTGATGAAATCACAAAAACTACTCCTGAAAAATCATTAACTGTTAGCTTAAACAAATCTGGCGGAAGAAACTCTTATGGTAGAGTAACTACTCGTCACAGAGGCGGCGGAGCTAAGAGAAAATATAGAATTATAGATTTTAAAAGAAACAAAGATGGTATTAAAGCTGTTGTTAAATCAATCGAATACGATCCAAACAGAACAGCAAACATCGCTTTGTTACAATACGAAGATGGTGAAAAGAGATACATCATCCAACCACAAGGTTTAAAAGTTGGAGATGTAGTTGAAAGTGGTGCGGATGTAGATATTATCCCTGGTAATGCTCTTCCATTGAGAAACATTCCAGTTGGTACTACAGTTCACAACATTGAAATGAAAGTTGGCAAAGGAGCTCAATTAGTTAGAACAGCTGGTGCTGAAGCACAACTTATGGCTAAGGAAGGCAAATTTGCACAATTAAGATTACCATCAGGAGAATATAGATTAATTCACCTTGACTGCAGAGCTACTGTAGGACAAGTTGGAAATATCTCTCACGAATTGGTTACAATTGGTAAGGCTGGACGTAACAGACACTTAGGTAAGAGACCTTACGTAAGAGGTTCAGCAATGAACCCAGTAGATCACCCTCACGGTGGTGGTGAAGGTAGAGCACCAATCGGTAGACCAGCTCCTTCAACTCCATGGGGTAAACCAGCACTTGGACTTAAGACTCGTAAGAAAAACAAAAAGTCTAATAAGTACATTGTAAGAAGAAGAAAGAAATAACGGAGGGATAGAATGAGTAGATCACTTAAAAAAGGACCTTTCTGCGATGAACACTTAATGAAGAAAGTGGAAGAACTTAACAAAAACGATGAAAAGAAGATTATTAAAACTTGGTCTCGTCGTTCTACAATATTCCCTAACTTCGTAGGTCACACAATTGCAGTTCACGATGGAAGAAAGCATGTACCTGTTTATATTACTGACGATATGGTTGGTCATAAATTAGGAGAATTTGTTCCTACAAGAACATACAAAGGTCACATTAAAAACGAAAAAACGAGTAAGGTTCGTAATTAATATAAGGAGGTATGACAATGCAAGCTAAAGCTATAGCGAAATATGTACGTATTTCTCCTCTAAAAGTTAACTTTATATGCAAAGAAATTAGAGGTAAACAAGTTGATGAAGCCCTTGCTATATTGAAATTCACTCCTAAAAAAGGTGCTAGAATTTTAGAAAAAGTGCTAAATTCAGCAATTGCAAACGCAGAACACAATTTTGGATTAAACAGAGAAGATCTTTTTGTATCACAAGCATACGCTAATAATGCTCCAGTAATGAAAAGATGGAGACCAAAAGCTAAAGGAATGGCTTATCCAATCCTTAAAAGATCAAGTCATGTTGGCGTAGTTGTAGAAGAAAGAGAATTATAAGGAGGAGTCTGATGGGTCAAAAAGTTAATCCTAAAGGATTAAGAGTTGGTGTTATCAAAGACTGGGATTCAAGATGGTTTGCAGATAAAAAAGATTTTAGTGATTATTTAGTAGAAGATCACAAAATTCGTGAACTAATCAAGAAAGAATCTTTCAGCGCTGGTATTAGCAGTATAGCCATCGAAAGAGCATCAAACAAAATTAAAGTAACTATCAACACAGCTAAACCTGGTATGGTTATTGGCCGTCAAGGTGCTGGCGTTGAAGAATTAAAAAATAAATTAGAAAAATTAACAGGTAAGAAATTAATCATAAATGTAGAAGAAATTAAGTTCCAAGACTTAGATGCACAATTAGTTGCAGAAAACATCGCAAGTCAATTAGAAAGACGTATTTCTTTCAGACGTGCAATGAAACAAACAATGCAAAGAAGCATGAGAGCAGGAGCTTTGGGTATTAAGACTATGGTTTCTGGTAGACTTGGTGGAGCTGATATGGCAAGAAGCGAAGGATACAGCGAAGGAACTATTCCTCTTCAAACTCTAAGAGCTGCAATCGACTATGGATTTGCAGAAGCAGACACAACTTATGGTAAGCTTGGTGTTAAAGTTTGGTTATACAAAGGTGAAATGTTACCTGGTATGACAGAAGAAGATTTACCTGTTTACAAAAACAAAAAAAACGACAAAAACAGAAAAAGAAGAAACAATAACAGAAAAGGTAAATCCCAAGCAGCTAAAAACTAATTCGAGAGGAGGAAATATTCTATGTTAATGCCTAAAAGAGTAAAATACCGTAGAGTTCACAGAGGCAGAATGAAAGGTAAAGCATTAAAAGGCAATACTTTAACTTACGGTGATTATGGTATACAAGCGTTAGGTTCTTGTTGGTTAACAGCTAATCAAATAGAAGCAGCACGTCGTGCTATGACAAGATATATAAAAAGAGGCGGTAACATCTGGATTAAAGTTTTCCCAGATAAGCCAGTGTCAAAGAAGCCTATCGGTATTCGTATGGGTTCAGGTAAAGGAGCTCCAGAATATTGGGTAGCAGTAATTAAACCAGGTAGAGTATTATTTGAAATGGCAGGTGTTCCTGAAGATGTAGCACGTGAAGCTATGAGACTTGCTCAACACAAACTACCTATCAAAACTAAATTTATAGCTCGTGAAGAGTTCGGAGAAAAGGACGGTGAAGCTGATGAAAACTAAAGAAATTCGTAATCTATCAGATCAAGATTTACAAAAACAATTAGAACAATCTAAAAGTGAATTGTTTAATCTACGTTTTCAATTAGCTACTGGGCAATTAGAAAACCCTATGATGATAGGACTTGTAAAAAAAGATATAGCTCGCATTAAGACTATTATTAGAGAACGTGAGCTAAACATTGGTAAGGAGGCTTAACAATTATGGAAAGAAATATGAGAAAAACCATAGTTGGTATAGTTGTTTCAGATAAAATGGATAAGTCAATTGTTGTAGAAGTTAAGACACTTGTCAAAGATCCTAAATACGGTAAACAATTAAGAAAAACAACTAAATTTAAAGCACACGATGAAGAAAACATTGCTGGTATCGGCGATAAAGTTAAAATAATGGAAACAAGACCTCTTTCTAAGACAAAGAACTGGAGACTTGTAGAAGTTATAGAAAAAGCTAAGTAATTCTTATTACGAAAGGAGAATTTTATGATTCAACAAGAAAGTCGTTTGAGAGTTGCAGATAACTCTGGTGCAAAAGAACTACTAGTAATAAGAGTTTTAGGTGGTACTAAAAGAAAGTACGCAGCTATCGGAGACATCGTAGTTTGCTCAGTTAAATCTGCACAACCGGGCGGTATGGTTAAAAAAGGTGATGTAGTAAAAGCTGTTATCGTAAGAACAACTAAACCATTGGGAAGAGCTGATGGAAGTTACATCAGATTTGACGATAACGCAGCTGTAATTATAAAAGATGATAAAAATCCAGTGGGAACAAGAATTTTTGGTTCAGTAACTCGTGAATTGAGAGCCAATAACTTCATGAAAATAATCTCATTGGCACCTGAAGTATTATAATTGGAGGTGTAAAGAGATATGAAGATTAAAAATGGAGATACTGTAATAGTTATTTCTGGTAAGGACAAAGGAAAGACTGGAAATGTTATTGAAGTATTAGCCAAACAAAATAAAGTGGTAGTAGAAGGAGTTAACATAGTTACTAAACACCAAAAAGCTAACGGACGTGGTGTTGAAAGTGGACTAATCAAAAAAGAAGCTCCTATTGATGTTTCAAACGTAATGTATTATGATGCTAAAAACAAGAAAGGCACAAGATTAGGTTACAAGTTTGAAGACGGTAAGAAAGTTAGATTTATGAAATCTAACAACGAAACTATTAAGTAACATAAGGAGGGTATAAACTTGACTTCCAGATTAAAAGAAAAATATACAAATGAAGTTGTTCCTTTCTTGGTTGAACGTTTCAAATATGAAAACATCATGCAAGTTCCAAGATTGGAAAAAATCGTGCTTAACATGGGTTTAGGTTCTTCAAAAGAAAATCCTAAAGCTATCGAAAGCGCAGTTAAAGAATTAGAAACAATTACAGGACAACACCCAATTGTAACAAAAGCAAGAAAATCTATCGCTAACTTCAAACTTAGAGAAGGAATGAATGTTGGTGTTAAAGTTACATTACGTGGTGAAAAAATGTATGATTTCTTAGATAAATTTATGAACATTTCTCTTCCACGTGTAAGAGACTTTAGAGGTATTTCTTCTAAATCATTCGATGGTAGAGGAAACTATGCTGTAGGTATCAAAGAACAATTAATATTCCCTGAAATTGAATACGATATGGTAGATCAAATTAGAGGTATGGATATTGTGGTCGTTACTACTGCAAACACTGACGAAGAAGCTAAGGAATTATTAGACAAAATGGGAATGCCATTTAAGAAATAAGGAGGAGTTTTAGTGGCTAAAAAATCAATGATCGCAAAACAAAAAAGACCTGCAAAGTTTAGCACAAGAGAATATAACAGATGCAAAATTTGTGGTAGACCTCACGGATATTTAAAGAAATATGGCATCTGCCGTATATGCTTTAGAGAATTGGCTTATAAAGGCGAAATCCCTGGCGTAAGAAAAGCAAGCTGGTAAGAAAGGAAGGAGGAAGCTTTTATGATGACTGATCCTATAGCAGATATGCTAACAAGAATAAGAAACGCAGTTAATGCGAAACATAAAGTTGTTGAAGTTCCTGCATCTAATATCAAAAAATCAATAGCACAAATTTTATTAGATGAAGGATTTATCGATGGTTTCAATGTTACTGATGACGGTAAACAAGGAATCATTACAATAGATTTAAAATATGGTCCTAACGAAGAAAAAGTAATTTCAGGTATCAAGAGAATATCTAAACCTGGACTTCGTGTCTATGCCAGAGCAAATGAAGTTCCTAAGGTTTTAGGCGGACTTGGTATTGCTATTGTCTCTACATCAAAAGGCCTTGTAACTGATAAAGTTGCTAGAAAAGAAGGTATTGGTGGAGAAGTAATTTGTTACGTATGGTAACACAAACATTATAAGGAGGTTTGACCATGTCAAGAATTGGATTAAAACCAATTGAAATTCCTAATGGCGTTGAAGTAAAAATAACTGAAGACAATTTGTGTACTGTAAAGGGACCAAAAGGTGAATTAGTTCAACAAATGCCAAAGGAAATGATTATCAAAGTAGAAGATAATACAATCACAGTTTCAAGACCTTCAGACATTAAAAGACACAAATCACTTCATGGTTTAACAAGAACTCTTGTTTTTAACATGATTGAAGGTGCTACTGAAGGATATAAGAAAACTTTAATTATAGAAGGTACTGGTTACAGAGCAGCAAAACAAGGTAAAAAATTAGTGTTAAACTTGGGATATTCACACACAATTGAAAAAGAAGATCCAGAAGGAATCACAGTTGAAGTTCCAGAACAACACACATTAGTTATCAGTGGTAATAATAAACAACAAGTTGGTAACTATGCTGCAAAAATCAGAGACTTAAGAGGACCTGAACCATACAAAGGTAAAGGTATCAGATATGAAGATGAACATATTAGACGTAAAGTCGGTAAAACAGGTAAGTAAGAAAGGAGTAAGGTATGTTTAAGAAAATTGATAAAAATGCAAATAGAGTTAAAAGACATCTACGTATTCGTAAGAACCTTACAGGAACTTCTGAAAAACCAAGATTATGCGTATTCAAGTCTAATACTAACATCTATGCACAATTAATCGATGATGTTAACCACAACACATTAGTAGCTGCATCAACATTAGATAAAGATTACAAAGGCGAATCAAAATCTAACATGGAAGCTGCAAAACTTGTTGGTGAATTAATCGGTAAGAGAGCTATCGACAAAGGCATTGAACAATGCGTATTTGACAGATCTGGATATTTATATCACGGAAAAGTTAAAGAATTAGCTGAAGGTGCTAGAAGCGCCGGACTTAAATTTTAGTGCAAGGGAGGTATTTAGTATTGGAACTTTTAAATAAAGAAATAGAAGGTTTAGAATTAGAAGAAAGAGTTGTAAATATTAACCGTGTAGCTAAGGTTGTTAAGGGTGGTAGAAACTTTAGATTCGCAGCCCTTGTAGTAGTTGGAGATAAAAACGGACATGTTGGTGTTGGTATTGGTAAAGCACAAGAAGTACCAGAAGCTATTAGAAAAGCTAGCCAAGATGCTAAAAAACACATCTTCACAGTTCCTATCGTAAACACAACTATTCCTCACCAAGTAACAGGAATATTTGGAGCTGGTAGAGTATTATTAAAACCAGCTGGAGAAGGTACTGGAGTTATCGCAGGCGGTCCAGTTCGTGCGGTATGTGAATTAGCAGGTATCAAAGACGTTCGTTCTAAATCATTGGGAACATCAAACCCTCAAAACATTGTTAATGCAACTGTAGAAGGACTTAAATCACTTAAGACAGCTGAACAAGTAGCTAAATTAAGAGGAAAGTCTGTAGAAGAAATTTTAAAATAAGGAGGGCTTTTAAGTGAGTAAATTAAAGATCACTCTTAAAAAGAGCAAAATCGGTAGAATTGAAAAACACATTAGAACTTGTGAAGCCCTTGGACTTCATAAAATCGGACAATCAGTAATCAAAGAAGACAATGATGCAATTCGTGGAATGATTAGACACATTGCATTCATGGTTGACGTAGAAGAAGTTAAGTAGGAGGTGTTATAGTGAAATTACACAACTTAAGACCTGCTAAAGGTGGAGAAGTAAAAGCAAGAAAAAGAGTTGGTAGAGGTTACGGTTCAGGATTAGGACACAATGCTGGACGTGGTAGAGACGGACAAAACTCAAGATCAGGCGGAGGCGTAAGACCAGGATTTGAAGGGGGTCAAATGCCTTTATTCAGAAGACTTCCTAAGAGAGGCTTCAAAAACCACTTCGCAAAACAATACGCTGAAATCAACATCAGAGACTTAAATTGTTTTGAAGATGGAGACGAAATAACACCAGAAATCCTAGCAAACGCAGGATTCTTTAAGCCAGTTAAGGCAAAAGACGGCGTTAAGATTTTAGGTGACGGAGAATTAACTAAGAAATTAACTATAAAAGCTAATAAATTTACTAAATCAGCTGAAGAAAAAATTACAAAAGCCGGAGGAAAGGTAGAGGTGATTTAAGATGCTTAAAACCTTAAAAGACGCATGGAAGGTTTTAGACATTCGTAAAAGAATCGGCTTTACTCTACTAATGGTTGTAGTTTTTAGATTAGGTAATGCAATACCGGTTCCTTTTATGGATAAGGCCATTATCAAACAAATAATGAGCGGTCAAGAAGGCGGAATAGTTTCTTTATTGAACCTATTAAGTGGGGGATCATTGAGACAAATGAGCATATTCGCTCTTTCGATATACCCTTACATTACCGCTTCAATCATTCTTCAACTTTTAACAGTAGCATTTCCTAGATTAGGAGAACTTACACGTGAAGGTGAAGAAGGAAAGAAGAGAATGGGTAAATACACTAAAATCTGTAGTATAATTTTGGCATTCATACAAGGATATGCTACAGTTAATGGTTTATTTAACAGAGCAATCGTAGACAAAAGCTTTTTAACAGGATTTGTTATACTAATAAGCTTGGTAGCAGGATCAATGTTTCTAGTATGGCTAGGAGAAATGATTACTGAAAGAGGTATCGGTAACGGAATTTCAATCTTGATTTTCATAGGTATCATTTCAAATATGCCAAGACAAATCGGTACAATGATTTATCAATCTAGACAAGGAATGTTATCTTGGTGGAAAATATTACTTTTCGTACTAATAGCGATTATAATATTAGTAGTAGTGGTATTAATTAACCAAGGTGAAAGAAGAATTCCTGTACAATACGCTAAAAGAGTAGTAGGAAGAAAAATGTATGGTGGTCAATCAACTCATATTCCAATCAAAGTTAATATGGGTGGTGTAATGCCAGTAATCTTTGCATCAGCAATATTACAATTACCACAAACAATAGCATTATTATTTGGCAAAGACATGCCAGGATGGTTAGCCCACATATTCACAGTACAAACAACATCAGGGTTAGTAATCTTCTCAATAGTAAACATGTTATTGATTATAATATTCGCATTCTTCTACTCAGCAATTCAGTTTAATACTGTTGAATACGCTAAAAACTTGCAACAATATGGCGGATTCATTATGGGAATTAGACCTGGTAAACCAACAGGCATGTATCTAAAGAAAATTTCTGATAGAGTAACATTTATAGGCGCAATCATATTAGCGTTAGTAGCATCAGCACCAATGCTAATATCAAAAGCTATAGGAATACAAATCCTATTCGGTGGTACATCAATCATCATCGTAGTAGGGGTAGTATTAGATACTGTAAAACAAATGGAAAGTATGCTAACTATGAAACACTATAAAGGATTTTTGAAATAAGGAGTTTATAATGAGATTAATATTATTAGGACCTCCGGGAGCAGGTAAAGGAACTCAAGCTAAAAGAGTAATTGAAGAATTTGATATTCCTCATATTTCAACAGGAGATATTTTCAGAAAAAATATCAAAGAAAAGACAGAACTAGGTCAAAAAGTTGAAGGCTTACTTGCAGAAGGAAAACTTGTACCTGATGAATTAACAATAGAAATAGTTTGGGATAGATTAGATCAAGAAGATTGCAAAAATGGCTTCTTACTTGACGGATTCCCAAGAACAATCCCTCAAGCTGAAGCTCTTGATGAAGGACTAGCTAAAAGGGGATTGAAACTAGACCGCGTATTAAACATAGACGTTGACAAAGATTCTCTTGTAAAAAGACTTTCAGGAAGACGTGTATGTCCAAACTGTGGTGCAAGCTATCACATTGATAACAACCCTCCAAAAGTTGAAGGAATTTGTGATGTATGCCAAACTCCAGTAATCCAAAGGGAAGATGACAAAGAACAAACTGTACTAGACAGAATCAAAGTTTACGATTCACAAACTAAACCTTTAGTAGACTTCTACAACAAACAAGATTTAGTATTCACAGTTGACGGAACTCTTCCAATAGATGAAATCACTAATAAGTTAGTAACAGAATTAAAAAAAGGTTAGAATTAATGAGCCAATACAACAAACTTGAAACAGGACAAGTTGTTTTAAGTACTTGTGGTCGTGATATGGGCAAACTACAAATGGTTTTGGAAATTCTTGACGATTCTTATGTATTGGTAGTAGATGGAAAACAACGTAAAATCGAAAAACCAAAGAAAAAGAAGATAAAACATCTTCAAAAATACAACAAAAAGTTGCAATTAGAGAATTTAACAGATAAGAAACTAAGATATATGTTAAACAATTTAAAAAAGGAGGATCAAGACAAGGATGTCCAAAGAAGTTATTGAATTAGAAGGAACAGTAGTAGACGCTCTTCCTAATACGGTATTTAAGGTAGAACTTCAAAATGGCCATGTAATAACAGCTCATATTTCAGGCAAATTAAGAATGAATTATATAAGAATTCTTCCAGGAGACAAGGTAACGGTTGAATTATCACCATACGATTTGAATCGTGGAAGAATAACATGGAGAAAGAAATAAACGGAGGTTAAGCAATGAAAGTAAGACCATCAGTTAAAAAAATGTGCGAAAAGTGCAAGATTATAAAAAGAAAAGGTCGTGTTATGGTTATTTGCGATAACCCTAAACACAAACAAAGACAAGGTTAGTAGGAGGTATAAATGGCAAGAATTCAAGGTGTCGACTTACCAAATGACAAACGTGTAGAAATTGGACTAACTGCAATTTATGGAATAGGTAGACAATCATCAAATAAAATCTTAGCTAAATTAGGAATCAATCCTGACACAAGAGTAAAAGATTTAACAGAATCTGAATTATCTGATATCAGAAATGAATTAGACAACTATCTTACTGAAGGGGATTTACGTCGTGATGTAGCAATGAATATCAAAAGATTAAAAGAAATCAACTGCTACAGAGGATCAAGACACAAAAAAGGCCTTCCAGTAAGAGGACAACATACAAAGAACAACGCAAGAACTCGTAAGGGTCCTAGAAAACAAGCATAGAGAGGGGGAAATTAATTGGCACTAAAAACTAAAGGCGCAAAACGTAACGTTCGCGGTAAAAAAAGAGTAAAAAAGAATATTGAAAAAGGTCAAGCACACATTTCTTCTACATTCAACAACACTATGGTATGTTTAACTGACCTTAACGGTAACGTATTAAGCTGGGCTTCTGCTGGACAATTAGGATTCAGAGGATCTAGAAAATCAACTCCATACGCTGCACAACAAGCTGCTGAAGAAGCTGCTAAAAAAGCTATGGAACACGGATTAAAAACTGTTGAAGTTTATGTAAAAGGACCAGGTTCAGGAAGAGAATCTGCAATTAGAAGTTTGCAAGCTTCTGGACTTGAAGTTAGCTCTATTAAAGATGTAACTCCAATCCCTCACAACGGTTGTAGACCACCAAAGAAGAGAAGAGTATAACACATAGGCTTAATTCAGGATTTCCTGATGGGACTTGTCGAAGGAGGCTGTATTTATGACTGAACAATTAGATACTAAAATAAAAATCGTTGAATTAGATGAACAAAATAATTACGGTAAATTTGTCATAATGCCACTGGAAAGGGGATATGGAACTACTCTAGGAAACTCTCTAAGAAGAGTTTTATTATCATCATTACCAGGAGCTGCTATATCAAAGATAAATATCCAAGGTGTAGCTCATGAAATGTCTACGATTAAAGGTGTCAAAGAAGACGTACCTGAAATAATTTTGAATTTAAAAGGTATCGCTGTAAAGAAATACAATGAAGAACCTATATCATTGAATGTAGACATAAAAGGTCCATGTGTTCTAACAGCTAAGGATATTTTAGTTGATACTGATTTGGAAGTTAAAAACCCAGATCACTATATTGCAACACTTAATGAAGATGCTTCATTAGAAATGCAAATCACAGTTATCAACGGAAAAGGCTACAAAATATCTGAATTTAACAAAACAGACGAAGATATTATAGGAGATATCGCTATTGACTCACTGTTTAGCCCTGTGAAAAAGGTTAATTTCACAGTAGATAATGCCAGAGTTGGCCAAGTAATTGATTACGATAAGCTTACGATAGAAGTGTGGACTAATGGAACAATTAGACCACAAGATGCCTTAAGTGAAGGAAGCAACATCCTAATCAATTGCCTGGAATTATTCAGTGAATTACCTAACTACGAGTGTAATACAAACAGTGACGACGAAGACAATCAAAAAGATAAAGAAACTCAAATGGGCATCAATATCGAAGAATTAGATTTCTCATTAAGATCATTCAACTGTTTGAAAAGAGCTAATATCAATACTGTAGGAGATATCGTATCTCATACAAAAGCAGAAATGATGAAGATAAAGAACTTTGGTAAAAAATCCTTAGACGAAGTTGAAGAAAAACTTCAAGAAATGGGCCTTGCATTTAAAGAAGAAATAAAAGACGAATAAAGGAGGATAGACATTGGCTAACTTAAGAAAATTAGGTAGAAGAACTGATCACAGAACAGCAATGTTAAGAAACCTAGTTCAATCATTGTTCGAAAATGGAAAAATCGAAACAACAGTTACTCGTGCAAAAGAAGTTAGAAGAGAAGCTGAAAAGATGATTACACTTGGTAAAAAAGGTGATTTGAGCTCTAGAAGAGAAGCTCTTAAATATATATACAAAAAAGACGTTGTAAACACATTGTTTGAAGAAATCGCACCAGTTTATGCTGACAGACAAGGTGGATACACAAGAATCTTAAAATTAGGACCTCGTAGAGGAGACGGTTCTGAAATGTGTATACTTGAATTAGTAGATTACACAAAAAAAGAATCCTCAAATGAAAAAGAAACAGTGAAAGCTGACAAATAGAAAATAACTAAGCATTTGCTTAGTTATTTTTTTTATGGTATGACGGGCATATTCTAATGCTGGGGTGAAAATTCCTACAGAGCGTAGTTACCGACGAATCTAATAGCGACTTGCAAGTTTTAGATGGTGACATCTAGGATAGAAGAACAGGTAGCGAAATCGTGGCTTGACGAACAGAAACAGAATATAAGGCGCAAGCTAGCTTAAAGATGCCAAAGACCCAAAAGGTAACCATAACCCCAAGGCGTAAATTCTGCAAGTAAACGATAAAAGTATCAGAACTTATCCCGTGAGGTCTCACTATACTTATGGTTTAAAATTTACTTTAGTTTAATCATTATTTAACATGAAAATGAAACAAGTGTGTTACTATACTATAAAAGTATTGCGGAGGTGTATAATGAAAAATTTAAAAGGGTTATTTAGCAAAGTACTAGTATTTTTTATGTTGATTAGTATAATTAGTCAGATTACTATGGTTAAGGCCGCTGCAAAGACTTTGCCTTCAGGACTAAATTATAGTGAATTACCTAGGGAAATAGAAGATTATGTTAATGAACATAGTGACACAACTTGTGGAATGAATGTTATTGTTTATGATAGTGATGAAACAATTTATGAAAATTCATTTGGTTATGTGGATAAAGAAGCCAAATTAAAATCAGAGTTGGATTCTGTGTATGAATGGGGTTCAATATCCAAACTGTTTATATGGGTAAGTGTTATGCAGCTTTATGAACAGGATAAAATCGATTTAACTAAAGATATAAAAAATTATTTACCTGATGATTTTCTTAAGAACTTGAGTTTTGAGAAACCTATAACTATGCTAGATCTTATGAATCATAAAGCAGGTTTTCAAGATACATATTTTATACAAACGCCAAATGCCTCTGATATAAAAAGTCTTGAAGAAGCGCTTCAAACAAGACAGCCAAAGCAAGTATATGAACCAGGAGAACATACTGCCTATTCAAACTGGTCAGCTGCACTTGCAGCTTATATAGTTCAAAGAATTTCTGGAATGGATTATGTGGACTATGTTCATAAGAATATTTTTGAACCACTAAACATGAAACATAGTTCTATAAGTCCAATATATGCGGACAATGATTGGGTAAGAAGTGAAAGGCTTAAGTTAAAGTGCTATGACACTGAGGGTGAGATTATCGATGGTGTAGGTATGTACTATATTCATCTTTATCCTGCAGGAAGTGCAGCTGGAACTATAAATGATTTAAAAACTTTTGCTCAAGCAATTATGCCTAATGAAAAGAACCCATCACCACTATTTAAAAAGCAAAGCACCCTAGAAGAAATTTATAAAGCCACAAGTTTTTATGGATCCACCAAAATTCCGAAGAATTATCATGGCTTATTCTCAAGTGAATATGGTGTTGAAACCATTGGACACGGTGGAAACACTTTTGGATGTTCGTCAATGTTACAATTCGATCCCAAAAGTGGAGTTGGAATGGTAGTAATGACTAATCAAGCTCATGAAACTATTTATAACTATGAGATGTATGAACTTATTTATGGAAAATTCACAGATTCTAAGCTTGCTCAAATCAAAAGGGAAGTACCAAAAGGACTCATTCTAAATACCCGTGGAATACTCAAAGGGCCACTTTCATTTATGGGGGCTATGGGTGTGAGTTCCTACAGTGAGGAAGATTTAGAGAATTGGTGGTATGAGGAAAATGGTGTTGTTGAGACTCAGTTTTCAGACTTTATTACATCTACACCAAAGGCTATAACTAATGTTCTGTGCATGTTATTTTTTATAACTGCAGGAATCTATGGAATAGTTAAACTAGTTGTTGGTGGTTTTATTATTGATTTTCTCAAAAACAAGAAAGAAGGATTAAAAACAAAACCGCTTCGTAAGTATTCCTATATCTTATGTGGTCTGATGGGGATAACGTTAATTAATTTAGTGGTAATTTTTATGCGCCTTAATAAGGGATATAGAACTGGCGATATTGGTAGCGTAGAATCCTATATAATTCAAAGTGTGGTATTTACTGTCTTAATGATACTTATGGCAATTTCCATTTTTGTGGGAATGAAAAAATATAATGAGGAATCTACAAAAAAAGAAAAACATAAGTTTTTTATTACTAGTCTTTTTGCTATAACGCAATGCTTAGTGATTTTAAGTTTTGAAATGTATAAGTTTTGGGGATTCTAAAATATCATCAAAAGGAAAATAGTCTAAAAACATCTACATTTGTAGGTGTTTTTTTATGCCCAATTGCAAAAGAAAAATCATAGGATTATAATAAAATAAAGAATAATTTATTAGTTATTAATGAAATATTCAAAAAAATTATTGGGAGGAACCTATGAACAAAAAACTAGTAGCTGCACTGACTTTATCAGCATTGTTGTTATCGACAAACTCATTTGCTGCAAATGAAACCCAAAAGTTAGATGCAATCAAAAAACTTGGTCTAAAAATCGATCAATCAATCGACAAATCAAATTTAAAAGATGAAATCAAATTACAAAATGGAATCACTTTGAAATTTGACAAAGAAGGAAAACTTATTGGAATTGATGCGCTTTCTAGTACAGAAAAGCTGTTCTCAGGAAAATCAGACGACAAATTCGAAGATTACTTAAACATCACAATATCTAAGCTTCAAAAAGACGGCTACATTCCTAAAGAATACAAACTAGTCGACCAACAAGACATACTTGATAACGGATACAAAGTTGTATTTGAAAAAGAAAATTCTTTTAATGTCAAAAATCCGTACAACATAATAACAGTATCATTTGACAAGAAAACCAATGAATTTAAAAATTTCAACAAAATCGGAGACTTTGAAGTTACAAAAAAACCTACAATAAAGATTGAAGATGCAAAGAAAGTTGCGATAGAAAAATTAAAAGGTATCAAAGATTTTGATGAAACAAAAGTAAAATCAGAAACCTCAGTAATCAACATAGACAACTTGCCAACAAAGTTTATAAAAAACAAAGGTCTAGTAGTTGCATATGTATTTGAATACGAAGGAACAAAAGTATACGTAGATGCTAATACAAAAGAATTGTTGGGAGCTGATAAGCTCAAATCAAACGCCAACACACAAAGCAAAAAACAATACCTAGTATCCAGAATTTATGGCAAAGACAGAATCGACACATCAATACAAATAGCTAAAAGCTACATCAAAACATCAGAATTTGCTATCCTTGCAAATCAAAACAACTTCCCAGATTCACTAAGTGCAACAGTTCTATCTAAAAAATACAACGCACCAATCTTATTGACTGATGCGATAAAAGCCGACAAAAGTTTAATCCAAGAAATCAAAAGATTACAAACAAAATACTTTGTAAAAATTGGCGGCGAAAAATCTATCAGCAACGAAGTAGCAATACAATTATTACCAGAAAAAAGCAAAGTAAAATCATACAAAGGCGCTGACAGATACGCTACAAATGCCGAAATCATCAAAGAATTTAATGATGCAGACACTTGTATCATAGCAAGCGGTGAAAATTTTGCAGACTCTTTAAGTATTGGCGCATTTGCAACAAAAAACGGATATCCAATCGTATTAGTACAAAAAGATAAAATCAATGACGTAACAAAACAAGTATTAAAAGATTCCAAAATCAAAAAATGCTACATCGTCGGTGGAGAAAACTCTGTATCCAAATCATTAGAAAAAGAACTACCACAAGTAATCGAAAGAATCGCTGGCAATGACAGATACGAAACATCACTTAAAATAGCTGGCAAATTCTACAAAGATGCACAAGGAGCATACCTTGCAAGTGGAGAAGTATTCGCAGATAGCTTGGCAATCAATCCAATCGCTGCAAGATTTGATGTACCATTGATTCTTACACCAAAAGATAAACTACCACAAAAAACACAAGAATACCTTGACAACTCCAAAATCATTCAAGTAGCTATAATAGGTGGAGAAAAGACAGTATCCAAACAAATTCAACAAGAATTAGCCAAAACCAACCCAAACGTTGCAACATCTGTTAAGTTCACATACACAAAAGACGGCAAAAAAGTTACAAGAGAACTTACTAACGCAGAAGCTAACGAATTAGCAAAATTAATGAACGAACACGAAAAATATGTTACAGGTGAAAGATTAAAAAGCATATTTGACAACTACTTTACATTAGTATCAGCTAATGGAAAAACAAAAGTAGCAGTATCAGTAAATATTGAAAAAGATGAGGTTGTAATAGACGATGCAATCCTTGAAAAAGGTGCTACACTTAACAAAGACAACGACCTTGCAAAACAATACATTAAATTCATCGAAAATTTACAACAAAATTAACACAAAAATTGTTGAAAAACAAACCCGTAGATGATATAATAGCGTTGGCTTAAAAAATTATCGCGGCAAATAATTTTTTAATGGAGATGAATATTAATGGCAAGAATGATGGGACCTAGATTTAAACAATCTAGAAGATTAGGTCTAAACGTATGCGGTCACCCAAAAGCTAACAAAAGAATGGGTAAAGGACTTGGAAGAAACGACAAGAAGTTAACTGAATATGGTATGCAACTTCTTGAAAAACAAAGATTAAGAGCATATTACGGAGTAAACGAAAAACAAATGCACAAATACTTCGAAAAAGCCCTTAACAACAAAGAAGGTCTTACAACAGGGGATGTAATGGTAAGACAATTAGAAACTAGATTAGACAACCTAGTACTAAGAGCTTCATTTGCATCATCAATCAGACAAGCAAGACAAATGGTATCTCACGGTTTAATCAGAGTAAACGGTAAAAAAGTAGATATCCCTTCTTACCAAGTAGCTGAAGGATCTGTAATCGAATTGAAAGAAAAATCAAGATCAAATGAATTGTTCAAAGAAAACTACGAAACAAACTTTGCACAATCATTACCTTACATTGACAAGGAAGAAAACTTCAAAGTAACATTGACAAGACTTCCTGAAAGACAAGAAATTCCAATCGAAATTACAGACTCATTAGTAGTTGAGTTGTACTCAAGATAATCAAAAGGCGAGTAATTATACTCGCTTTTTTTATTTGCAAACATTGATATATACTCAAATTAAAAGTACAATAATATTAATCATAAAAGAAAAGGAAAAACAAATGAAAAAACGAGTACTCATAACCACAATACTATTCTTATTCCTAGTGTATTTTAGTGCAACAACATTCTTCACATTTTACGCACTACCCAACACATACGTCAATGGTTACAATATGAGCTATGTCGAAAAATCCAAAATAGTTGACAGAAATGCAGACATCAGAACACTCACAATAAATGCTACTGATAACCGTAAACTTGTAATAGATGCAAAAGAAGTGGATTTCAACCTAAAAATACCAGAAGATTTCAAAATCGAACAAAACCCATTCTCATGGCCGTTGTCGTTTTTTGACACCAAAAAATACAACATCAATTTCGATTACACAATTGACGAAGACAAACTAAACAAAAAAATATACCAAGCACAGCTCAACAAAAACGCCAAAAAATCGTACAACGCCTACATCAGTTACTTGGATGATGAATACACAATAATACCAGAAGAAATCGGAAACGAAATAGACACTGACAAACTCAAAGACACAATCAAAAAATCACTACTAGAACAAAAAGAAGACATCACACTCAAAAACGAATACATCAAACCAAAAGTCTACGCAAACGACTGGAACATCATACGCGCCAAAAACAAACTCAACAAACTCAAAGACATTGAAATAAGCTTTGATTTCAACGACACAATCCATAAACTAAAAGGCGCACAACTTCGCGATATGATGGACTTTGACGAAAGAGATGGATTCGTATATAAAGACAGTGAAATCGAACACTACGTAGACGATTTGAAAAAAGAAACCGACACATACAACAAACCACACACAATAAAAACAGCAGAAAACAAAACACTAACACTCAACGCAACAGACTACGGCTGGGAAATCGACAAACACAAAACGGCAGAACTCATAAAACTCACACTAGATGATGCAGAAGATAAAACAATAGAACCAGTGTATTCAAAAAAAGCGAAGTCAAGACTCAAAAACGACATCCAAGACGAATACATTGAAATCGACCAGCAAAACAAAACACTCTACTATATTAATAACTACAAAATTACAAAAAGTATCCCCATCAAAATCACACAACCACTCCCAAAAGGAATCTACAACATAGACACCAAAACAAAAGGATACTCCAAAAACTATACGCTGGGATTTTACAGACACACAATATCAAGCGAACAAAACTCTGACATACAAGCAAATCCCGACCTATTAGAAAGCATTTATTATGATGTGACAGACAACATAGCAGTAATAGTGTATTAAAGTAAAATAAAAGTAAAAAAATTTTAAAATTCACTTGACATTATAGTGCAAACTTGATAATATATATAAGCACTCAATTGTTCAGTGAATTTTTTAATTAAAATAAAAATTAAAAAACTCTTGACAATAAAGAAATAGAAGAGTATAATGTAATAGTTAGCTCACAAAACGCGAACTTCAAATAAACTTTGAAAATCACGTTTTAAAATATATTTCGTGAGTATAGAACCTTAATAAATTAAATAAAGTAAATACTTTGAGAGAAGTACAAACCAAACAATAATTCGGTGAGAATAAAAAA
>NZ_WKZF01000010.1:0-51953 GCF_009678325.1 Finegoldia sp. BIOML-A1 | reverse complement strand
AATAAAAGTATATTTTAAAAAAATATCAGCTCACAACCTATCAGGAGGAGCTGATACACAAAACTTTTCACATACCCAATTTGCATTTTATAAAATTTTGTATGTCATTTACCTCTAATATTTGAGATCTTAAATTTTTAACCCGATTAATTCTATTATTTCTCCACAGCAAATTCTAGCTGTTTCAGTTTGCCGTTTTCGATAATAAAATTTTTATGTGCAATTTTTTCAAATTCTTTATCATGGCTTACTACAATTATAGTTTTACCCAATTTGTTTAGTTTTACAAGTGTATCAATTACTATCTTTTTATTTTCACTATCTAACGATCCTGTCGGTTCATCTGCTAGCATTATTTCATACGGCTTAACCATATTTCTCGCGAGAGCTACTCTTTGTTGTTCTCCACCCGATAGTTCATATATTTTTGATTTAATCTTGTCTTCTATTCCCATGTCCATAAGAGCTTTTTGGATGATTGATTTTTTATCTGTACTTCTGCTGTATTTTACTGCCAAATTTAAATTTTCTTGAACTGTCATATTATCCACCAATGCAAAGTTTTGAAAAAGATATGCTATTTTATACCTTCGTAAAAGTTCAGATTCTTTTCTATTTCTAATTGGATTATGTTCAGAAAAGCAAATCAATTCCCCTTCATCATATTCTTCAAGCGTTCCTATTATATTTAATAGCGTTGTCTTGCCACCACCACTTTTACCAAAAATGCAAATAAAATCTCCTTCATAAATGTCAAGATTAATATTTTCTAATATTTTATGGTTCCCATATTTTTTCGATATATTTTTCAATGATATTTGAGGTTTATCAATATTCATTTAATTACCTTCCTTTATCTTTCTCACTAAACTTTTTTCGTTCTTTTTTACGTTAATAATTTCATATATGAAACAAATAATAATACTAATAATTGACATAATTAGACAAATTACTAATTTTCTTAAATTCCACCCATCTCTTGGTTCAAAAAACCCAAAACTTCTAAAATATATCGTAAAGAGTATTATCATAAAACAAATAATAACACTTACGATAAACCCAACTATAATCTGAATTATTTTAGATTTATGGATAGATTTAAAATCATATCCCAGTAATCTAGAAACGTAGATTTTTTGTCCGTAATTATAAAAATATGATTCTTCATCTATTTTTATCGTTACAAACAATACTAAAACCGATAATAAAAATCCTAAAAGATAAATAATAGTTTCCGTCTTATACATTTCTATTTTTTCAATGACTTCATCATAAATGCTTGTAACGTAAAGTATATAAGGAGACGATTCTGTTTTTTGAATAACTGGTTTTAAATATTCATAGCACTTATTAGGATTTGAAATATAAGGATGAAACTTCCCGTTAACCAATGATGGTAGTTTAATCTCTCCAGTAGGAACTAATTCTTTGCCATTAACCATAATCAAAGCATAATTCAATATATCTGGACTATTTATTTTTTGCTGACTATCAAATGTAAAAACTTGTTGATTTCCCTTAATTTTAATATACTTCTCACTGACATTTTCTTGTTTAGTTGTACAATTAAACACATGTGATTTTCTTATATTTTGCCTATCATTATCAGTTATTGAAATGTTTTCAGGTACAAATATAATCCATTCATTAGAATTAGACGTATATTTAGCTAATGGTCTGTCTTTTTCATCAACCAAATTATTTAGTTCAAGATAATTTTTGTTGATATAAGCATACCTTCCTCTAAAAAACTGATTGTTTAAATATTCATCATCATTTTCATGTTGGATATTTGGTGTGAAAAATAGTATTGCGCCTTTAGAATCTAATTCATCCCATAAATTATTTAATTTAGGTACTACTATTTTTTCAAATTTATCATCATTTTCAACATAAGTCCACGGCCATGCACAAGCTATATTTGCATAATTCTTCGATTTCTCCCATGCATCAAAATATGAAGTAGAAGTAACATAATCGCTTAATCCAAACACAGTTACAACAAATAGATACAGGACAACAGAAAATGAAATAACTTTAAAAATCACAGGACTTATTTTATATCTTTTTTTGTAGCCTTTTAACCACGAAATAGTGCTAACATTCTTAACTCTAAAGTAAAGCATAAGAAAATAGAATAGTATCAATGTAAATCCTATTAATCCAAGTAATAATAATATTGGTTTGATGGATATTAAAAATCCGATTATTGAGTCTGGGTTTGTCAAATAAAATAAAAAGCTAAACATTCCTAACCATGAAATTAATATAGGAATTGCTAATAAATTCATAGCCTTTTTATAGCAAAAACTCAATTTATCATGACCTAATAAAGAAATTATTGATATTTCTTTAGAAAGTGATGAATTATAAATTACAACACTAAATAATAAAGCAAAAATAATTACTAAAATAAGCATTGCGTATAATATGGCTTGTTTTTGAGTGATTTCACTGGCAACTGAAAAAGATTGGTCAATTGTAGCATCAATTTTCAATTCTTTTCTACCATTTAATTCGTCGATAAATTTCTTAATATTAGAAGGTGATGCTTTAATATGATAATCCCCATTAAAAGTATGATTTTCAATCTTAGAATATTCGAAAAAATCAACCTCTTTGCTTGTCAAAATGCTTCTTTTATCTACATTTTCAAACTTATTAATCCCGTTATTATTTTCATCGATATCAATATTCTTAAATGATTTTTTAAACCACTTAGCATCATCAAGGTAAATAAATATATTTATTTTTTGTTTTTCTTTTAATGAATTTTTGGGTATGTAGACTTCTTTTATGAAACTAATTTTATTTTTCTTCGCAATTTTTTGAATTTCAATGATATTATTTCCAATATTTTGTGGCTTGGTAGTTATATTTACAGTAGTATTAAATTCTCTTATAAAAAACTCCATAAAACGTGAATCGTTACTATAGAAAAATCCTAATCCTACAACAAAAACCAATAAAAATGTTAATAAGCGTATTATTTTTTTCATAAACTATCCCCCCTTATGACTTGCCAATAAAAAACTAACCTTATAAATTCATTATAGGTTAGTCTTCAAAATAAGAGATTAAGTTTTTTTGTATAAAATATTGCTTTTTTCTTTCTTTTTTAATAAACCGGAATGTTTACATTTGCAATTACCCAATTATCTTTATTGCACACTTCAAATTCTCCATTCAAATGTGTCACAATATCATTCACAATTGTAAGTCCAACTCCAGATCCATTGTTTTTTATGCGATTTCGTGACATATCTCCGCGATAAAATTTATTTTTCACCAATTTCCAATCTACGTTCAAATCATTTTCGACTTCATTTTTAACCGTCAAATTTAATGATTTATCCTTTATCTCAACTTCAACAATTATGGTTGTACCCTTTTTTGAGTATTTGGTCGCGTTCGATACCAAATTATCCAAAATTCTCACGAGTAATTCAGGGTCTGTATTAATTTCTTTACCAGAAGTATTTGCAAATCTAATATCCAAAACATTATCGTTTACTAATGTTTTTCTTTCTTCTTCCCATTGTTTTAAGAATAGTTCGACATCAAACTTTTTGATATTAATAGGGATTTCATTCAAATTGAATTTCAAATAAGAAAAGAAATTTTCACTCAAACTATTTAATGATTTCACATTTTCGTAGATAACTTTTATAAACTTTCGTTGCTGTTCATCAGTTAAATTATCTTCATCGTAAAGCAAAGTAGAATAACCCAATAAATTTGATAGTGGAGTTTTGATATCGTGTGCCAAATACGTCAGCAAATCTGTTTTTTCCTTATATGCTAGTTCATAATTATTTTCCATCTCTAAAATGAGTTTTCTAATATTAATGAAATCCAATCTTTCGTTAGATAAAGATTCGTGGAATTCTCCAATAGTAGGTACTTCGCCTTTAATATATTTAATTCCAGATTCAAAATACTCGCGATATTTTTCGAATTCTTTATTCTGAATATAAAAGCATCCGATGATTATGAAGATTACCCCTAGCATAATGAAAAAGTAATTACCAAATCCAAAATAAATCTTATATATTGGACTTAACTCGGCTTCTGTATCGATATTATAAATTATCAAACTATCTATCAATTGATGAAAAGCAAATGTAATAAAAATTCCAACAGCTATCCATAAACATTGATACAGAATAATTCTTTTAATATATGAATTTTCTTTACGCATTAATCTTATACCCCACTCCCCAAATTGTCTTTATTATTGAACTTATTCCATGTTTTTCAAATTTACTTCGTATTCTTCTTATATGCACCATAACAGGATTTACCTCTGTTGATAGCACTTCATCTTTCCATATTCTATAATGTATTTCGTCCATATTATGAACATCATCAGGTTTTTCCATCAACAGCCACAAAATTTCGAATTCTTTCGGCGTTAAAGTTATTTCTATTTCATTGTAAAAGCTTTTATGAGTTTTTCTGTTTAAACGCAAATTTCCTACAACTAGTTCGTCAGGTTCGTATTCTTCATAGTTTACAGATTTTACAGCAGAAAATTCATAACTTCTTCTAAGATTGGATTTAATCCTAGCGACTAATTCTGTTGGATCAAATGGTTTTATGATATAGTCATCTGCACCCATGTTTAATCCTTGCACTTTATGAATCGAATCTTCCAAAGCCGTCAGCATAATTATTGGAATTGTAGATTTTTCTCGTATTTGTTTGCATATCTCAAATCCATTAATATCTGGAAGCAATAAGTCCAATAATATTAAATCATAGTGATTTTGATGGAAACTTTCTACTGCTTTTTTACCTGTATGAAAAATATCTATCTCCCATCCTTCTGGAATCAAATACATCTTAATTAATTCTGATAAATCAATATCATCTTCAACTACCATAATTTTCATATTTTCTCTCGTCCTTAAATCTTATATTATTATATTTCATCGTGTTAAACCAGTTTTTTATCTTCAATAAACAAAATCCTATCCGAAATTCTTTTTGCTTGGTCCATGTTATGTTTAGAAATTATTATGATGTATTTATGTGACAAATTATTAAGCAAGTTTTCTATCGCCAATGTGTTTTGCAAATCCAAAGATGAGCAAGGTTCATCAAATATCAGTATTTTGGGATTTGTTGTGAGCATTCTGGCTATGCAAAGTCTTTGTTTTTGTCCTCCAGATAGTTTGTTGGCGTTCATTTTCAAGTGTCTTTTCGTTTGAATTAGTTTTGTTAGAATTATTGGCGCATCCTGTAAATCCGATCGCCATAACCATCATTAAAACTAGTAACTTGTAAGGTTTTTTCATATTAACCACCTAATTTTTATAGTTATATTATATCACATATATTTTATTTTTATTTATATGATAACACTATAAATCCCCCCTCATTTATTGAATTATTCTATAATTAAGATTTCTCTTGTTGTATTTGATAAGATTATATTACAAAGGCAATGCAAATTGTCTAAAAAATAGGAGGTAATTTATGGATAGTAAAGAAGTATTGGCTGAAAACTCAAAATTATTTGGAGAACATTTACCAGATGTAGCTAAGAATTTCTCTGGTATGTGTGGAGAAATTTTTAAAGACGGAAAATTATCTTTGAAGGAAAAAGAATTGATAGCTCTTGCAATCGGAATTACTGTAAAATGCGACGGATGTATAGTTCATCACACTAAAGGATGTATTGATGCAGGTTGTACAATCGAAGAAATCTCAGAAATGATGGAAGTTTGCGTTGCTATGGGTGGTGGCCCTGCTACAGTTTACGCTGGAAAATCTTTGAGAATTGCTGAAGAATTATTAAAATAAGTGTGCAAAGCTGGCTACTAATTTGTTTTAGTAGCTAGTTTTTTTGGTGGAAATTTTTCTAGTTTTGGAATATGATTATGTTAAAAGGGGGAGTTTATGAACGCGGATTATACGAAGAAAATGATAATGGAAAATTTAATCAATCTTCTAAACAGGATGCCTCTGAATAAAATTACAGTGAGAAAACTAGCTGAAGAATGTGGAATCAACAGAAATACTATTTATTATCATTTCAAAGATTTGAATCAAATCATAGACACGATTTTTGAGATAAGACTTAAGAGAGTTTTGAATGAGTCGGAAAATATTTCTTGGGAGGATAATTTTATCGAAGAGTTTCAGTTTGCTATTGATAACAAAACTGCAATTTATCACATTTACAATTCTATTTCTAGAAAAACACTGTCTGATTATTTGTACAATAAATCGGGACAAATTATGAGAAACTACATAGAAAATGTGAACAAGGAAATTCACGCTAAAAATGATGACAAGGAGATTATTATTAAATTCTTCCAAAGTGCGATTACGGATTTAATTATCAGATGGCTGAATTCGGGAATGGATGAGGATATCGAAGAGAAGATTAAAAGGATTGGATTTTTATTAAAAGATACTGTTAAATCTTCATTAACTAGGAGTAAAATGAATTAATTATTGGATTTTAAGTCGTTTTTGTTAGATTTTTAGGCAAATACGTAATTTTGTCCAAAGACTTTGATTAGCGTTTGAGATACAATGAAGTTAAGATATATATCTATTGAACTGATTCTAAAAAATTTTAATATATGAAAAGGTGGTTATATGAAAATTATAGAAGCTGGAAAAAGATATGGATTTGATAAGGTATTCGATTATGTTGCGAAGGATCCTCAAAAACGAGGGGTACAATTAGTCGAATGGGCAGAAAACCTTTCTCACGGAGATTTTTCGCCTCAAATTAAAATTATAATGGACGTTTTTGAAGACGAAAATCACCCTTACCATAGTTTTGTGATGAAAATTTTCCAAGAAGTTGACAAAAAACAAATTAAAAAAGTAGCGTATAACTTTTTTATGAATGCGTCTGTTTTGGGATGGCAAACTCAACAAAAATACAGAGAAGAATACAATTGTAATATCCCATGGGCGATTTTGTTGGATCCTACATCTGCGTGCAACTTAAAATGTACTGGATGTTGGGCTGCTGAATACGGCTACAAACAAAACTTAAGCTATGATGAGATTGATTCTATCATCACTCAAGGAAAAGAATTGGGAACTTACATGTACATATACACAGGCGGTGAACCTCTTGTGCGTAAAGATGATTTGATTAAATTGTGTGAAAAACACAACGACTGTGTATTCTTATCATTTACTAATGCAACTTTAATTGACGAAGATTTCGTAGACGAAATGCAAAGAGTTGGTAATTTCATTCCTGCGATTTCACTTGAAGGTTTTGAAGAAGCAACTGACGGTAGACGTGGAGATGGCGTTTATAAAAAAGTAATCAAAGCAATGAAGATGCTACAAGAACGTCATTTGATTTACGGTATTTCTTGCTGCTACACTTCACAAAACTTTGATTCAATTACAAGCGAAGAATACTACGATTACCTAATAGAGTTAGGGGCGTATTTCGTGTGGTACTTCCACTATATGCCAGTTGGAAATGCTGCTGTAACTGATTTACTACCTACTCCTGAACAAAGAAAACAAACTATCGAACGTCTTAGAAAATACAGATCTGAAAAACCATTATTCGCATTGGATTTCCAAAACGATGCTGAATATGTTGGTGGCTGTATTGCCGGTGGAAGAAGATATCTTCACATTAATGCATCCGGCGATGTAGAACCTTGTGTTTTCATTCACTACAGCGATTCTAATATCAGGGAAAAATCTTTGTTGGATTGTTTGAGAGCTCCCCTATTTACAAAATATCACGACGGTCAACCATTCAACGATAATATGTTGATGCCTTGCCCAATGCTTGAAAATCCAAACGAACTCAGAGAAATGGTTCATATCACTGATGCAAAATCTACTGATTTGGAATCTAAGCAAACTGTAGATTCACTTTGTGGTAACTGCGATGAATATGCGAAAAACTGGGAAGTTGAAGCAGAAGAAATCTGGGACAAGAGTCCTAAGAAGGAAAGATTCAAAGGTTCATATCACACAATGAATCGCCAAGAAACAATGAAATCAAAATAATTTCAATGAGCAGCTTTTAATAAGCTGCTTTTTGTATGCAAAATTTTCTGTTGAATAAAAAATATTTAACTGGGTATAATTTTGTAAGAGGTGTAATATGAGATTTATTGAAAAAAGTACGATTTATTTGGCTGGTGGATGTTTTTGGGGAGTGGAAGCTTATTTCAAAAAATTACAAGGCGTCATTGACACTGACACAGGCTATGCAAATGGCGAAGGAACAGACACTGATTATAGAAGAGTAAAACAAACTCATCACGCAGAGACGGTGAGAATTGTCTATGATAAAAACAGGTTGGATTTGGCTGAAATTTTACTTCATTATTTCAGAATTATCAATCCAATTTCTGTGAATAGGCAAGGAAACGATGTTGGCGAACAATACAGAACGGGAATTTTCTACGAAGATGAAAAAGATTTGGAAATAATCAATTCTGTTGTGAATTACATTCAATCAAAATACGATGAAAAGCTAACTGTTTTGGTTGAAAGATTAGAAAATTTTGTGTTGGCAGAAGATTATCACCAAGATTATTTGGACAAAAATCCTGGTGGATATTGTCACATCAATTTGAATGCTTTTGATGAGGATTTGGATACGACTGAATACAAGAAAATGTCCGATGAAGAATTGAAACAAAATCTATCCGATGTGAGCTACAGGGTTACTCAAAACGAAGCGACTGAACGCCCTCACACATCTTCTTATAATGATTTTGATGAAAGAGGAATCTATGTCGACATCGTAAGTGGTGAGCCGTTATTTTCTTCAAAGGACAAATACGATGCGGGCTGTGGTTGGCCATCATTTACGAAAACTATTACGTCGAGTTCTGTAAATTATTCTGATGATCACAAATTATCCAGAGTTAGAACTGAAGTTAGAAGCAAACACGCTGACAGTCATTTGGGTCATGTGTTCGACGATGGTCCTAGTGAAAAAGGCGGTCTTAGGTATTGCATCAACGGTGCAAGTTTGAGATTTGTCCCATTAGAAAAAATGGAAGAAGAAGGATATTCACAATATATTCCATTCGTATAAATTGGAAAATCACAAGGAGGATTTCGTTCCTCCTTTTTTTGTGTGCAAATTTATTTATTGGGCTTTTTAGGTGTTTACAAATCGCACGAAAACTGGGATAATATATCTGAAATTAAATAAGAGGAGGAAAAAATGGATAAAAAGAAAGCAAATTTACTTGCTAAATTAGCGTTATTAATAGTAGCTATCCTTTGGGGAAGCTCTTTGACTGTAGTTAAGCAATCTTCCAAAACATTCAATCCCAACTTTATCTTGGCTATAAGATTTACGTTGGCAGCCATTTTATTATCAATTATTTTCTGGAAGAGGCTTCGCCAAGCAAAATATGACGACATAAAAAACGGACTTTTGATAGGAATATTTTTGTTCATGGCGTATTCATCACAAACTTTGGGGGTAAAATTCGCAGATCCTGGTAGAAGCGGATTCTTATCTGCATCTTATTGCGTAATCGTGCCGTTTTTGGGTTGGATTGTATTCAAGCAAAGACCAGACCGATACAATTTGTCGGCGGCAGCTTTGTGTATAACGGGAATATTTTTCATATCGCTTTCGGGATCGAGCGCTCACGTGGATAATCCGTTGGCATGGCTTGGAGATTTACTAGCTTTACTTAGCGGATTGTTGTTCGCATCGCACATCATCGCAGTAAGCGCCCTTGCAAGAGACCGTGACCCTATCGTCATGACGATATTGCAATTTATAATGGCGGCTGTGTTATCTTGGATAACTACAATTGTAGTAGAAGACAATTCAAATCTTGTCGTAACTTCAAGATCTGTGATGGAATTATTGTACTTAGCTGTGATGTGTACTGCCGTTGCACTTTTACTTCAAAACATCGGACAAAAATACACAAACCCATCCACTGCTGCAATTATTTTGGGATTCGAGTCAATATTTGGAATTTTAATTCCTGTACTTATCGGAATCGAATCATTGACAGTTTTCTCAGTAATCGGTTTTGTATTCATATTCGCAGCGATTCTTGTCAGCGAGACAAAACTTTCGTTCTTGAAAAAGAACACAATAACAGCACAATAAATAGTACTTTTTAAGTACCAATTAAAAAACAGATAGCTAATTACAGCTATCTGTCTTTGTTTTGGCGGAGAAAGTGGGATTCGAACCCACGTGGGAAATAATCCCAAACGCATTTCGAGTGCGCCCCGTTATGACCACTTCGATATTTCTCCAAATATAATAATATTATAGCACTTTTGTTGATTTAATCAAAAAATGTATTTTTGTTTTATCTTTGATATAATAATATTGAAATATAATTGGAGGAAATATGAAAATAATAGGACTTACACCACTTTATAACGTGGCAGAAAACAGACTTTTTATGCTTAGAAAATACATTGAACTTATCGAAAGAAACGGAGCTTACGCAGTGATTCTTCCGTTCAATTCCGATAGGAAATTCTTAGAAGAAATCGTCGACAGGTTGGACGGAATCGTGTTTACAGGAGGACTTGATGTGGCTCCATCATATTACAATGAAGACAAGATTTTGGAATGTGGAATTTCATCAAATGTACGCGATGAATTGGAATTTAATCTGATGGATATTTGCTACAAAAAGGACATTCCCACTTTGGGAATTTGTCGTGGATTGCAAATAATGAATGTGTATTTGGGCGGAACTTTGTATCAGGATTTGAAAAAACAAAAGAACATCTCCATCATTCACTCTCAAGACAAACCTTACAATGATTTGGTTCACGAGGTTACAAATTACGGAATGTTCAAAGAAAAATTTGGCGACAGATTTTATGTGAATAGCCTTCATCATCAAGCTATCAAAGATGTTGCAGAAAATCTTGATGTGTTACAAAAATCTTCTGATGATATAGTGGAAGCGGCATACGTTAAGGACAAGAAGTTCTTCTTGGGAGTGCAATACCATCCCGAAATGGCGTTGGATACTTTGGCTCAAGGACACGAAATTGTCAAAATGTTTTTGGATTCAATAAAATAGATTCAATAAATTATGTAAACCTGTGATTGTCACAGGTTTTTTTATTTTCCTAAAACTTAGGAATAAATCTTATCAGAATTTACGCTTATCGTTGACATAAGCTTGGTTGAAAATATTTCTGTCGATGTGAAGGAAATCCAATATTTCGTAGCTTTTTGGATATCTTCCCGAAAGCACAACTTTTCCATCTACAACTGTGATTGGAAGTTTCATCCCGTCATCAATTTTCTGTGCAATTCCCTGTTGTTCGAATATTTCGGGATTCTTGTTTAATTTGAACCTGTCGACAACGACATTCTTTGTTTTTAATTTCTCCAAGAAAAATGACAACATAACAGAATTTCTATTATCCATTTCATTTTCGAACAAATTATTCTCGTCTACTTTGTTCTCAAAAATCATCATTTTCATACTATCACCTATTATAATTATATCAGATAATAATGTGCTTTATTTGTGATAAAATAGTTGTAACAAATTCAAGGAGATTATCATGCAACTTTTAAACGAAACCCAAAGGAAAAATTATTTGGATATTTGGCACAGAGACAAGGGAATATCAAGTTCTGGTCTTAAAGTAATTGCCTGCATATCCATGCTTATCAGTCACATTGTGCAATGCAACATGCTTCAAAAATTCAACATTTATCCTACGATGACACTCACATCATCTGACTGGAGAGTCACAGTAGGAGCGTTAATGCTTTTTATCGGAAGAATTGCGTTTCCGATTTTCGCATTTTTAATCGTAAATGGAATGTTCCTAACTAGAAGCGTAGAAAAATACATAGTAAGGTTGTTTTCGTTTGCGATTATTTCAGAAATTCCTTTTGATTTGGCGATTAGTGGTGAAATGTTCGATTTTTATCACCAAAATGTGTTCTTCACGTTGGCACTTTCTGCGTGTCTTATATTTATCGTTGAAAAAATCGATAAGTTCGATCAATCAAATTTAATAAAGGCGATTTTCAAGCTAATTTCCGTAGCCATATTCTGTGTAATCGCCAATTACTACCATACAGATTATTCTATGCTTGGAATTTTAGCGGTGTTTTTGTTGTATTTGGGCTCATCTTCCAGAAGAAACACTTACATAGCGATATTGTTCGGGTATTTTTTCGAAGCGTATATGTATTTGTTCGTGTATCTGTCGATTCCCATCATTCACTTTTACAACGGCAAAAAAGGCAATATCAACAAATGGGCATTCTACATTTTCTATCCAGCTCATTTGTTATTGATAAGTTTCGTTCGTGATTTCATTTTATAGTTTGAATTTTAATCTAAAATACATTAGAATTATATATTATACTTTTAATGGAGAATTTTATGGAGAAAACTAAAAAACAAAGTGAAATTTCGCTGGAATCTTTTGTGACAATCGCTGTCGTTTTCGGACTTTTCGGCTACATTGCAAAAGTTATGGGTCTTGGCAATATGTTTAATACTTTGATGAAAACGGCGCACGATTTGCTGCTTAACACTGTGTTTTTCATAATGGCAATCGCAGTTTTAACAGGTGCGTTGTCCAAGCTTCTAAGCGAATTTGGGGTTATTGCGCTAATCAACAAGATCATCAGCCCTATTATGAAACCACTTTACAATTTACCTGGAGCTTCGGCGCTTGGTATATTGACGACTTTTTTGTCGGATAATCCGGCAATCATTGGACTTGCAAAGGACAAAGGATTTGCCAAATATTTTAAGAATTATCAGCTTCCTACGTTGTGCAATTTGGGAACATCGTTCGGAATGGGATTTATCGTGTGGACTTTTATGTCTTCACTTGGAAATGGTACGGAATTTTTCAAGGCGGCATCCCTTGGAGTTTTGGGAGCAGTCGTGGGATCTGTGGTGTCCGTAAGAATTATGATGCATTTCACGAAAAAATTCTACGCCGATACTGATGAACAAGTGGAATTTGAAGAAAAACAAATCTTAGATGAAAAAGAAGATTTAACTTTGATGGAGAGAATTTTAAATTCTATACTCGAAGGAGGAAAATCCGGTGTGCAAGCAGGAATGGATATTATTCCTGGTGTTGTTGTGATTTGTACGTTGGTTATGATACTCACATCAACTGGAACTGTTGAAAACGGAACCGTAATCTACACTGGAGCAGCCTACGAAGGAGTCGGTTTGATTCCAAAACTTGGAGCATTGCTAAATCCCATTTTGAAACCATTGTTTGGATTCACCTCATCAGAATGCATTGCATTTCCACTTACAGCTTTGGGAAGTGTCGGAGCAGCGCTTGGACTCGTTCCAAAATTATTGGAGAAAAATTTAATCACCGGAAATGATATCGCTGTTTTCACAGCGCTTGGAATGTGTTGGTCAGGATATTTGTCCACACATGTTGGAATGATGGACACATTAAACGCCAGAAAACTAGCCCCAAAAGCTATCCTTTCTCACACAATCGGAGGACTTGCAGCTGGAATCAGCGCACATTTCTTGTACTTATTATTAGGATAAAAAAATCCAACTTTACAATAAAAGTAAAGTTGGATTTTTTATTTGATTAATTTGGACAGTGTTTTAAATTCAGGACTTCCCGCCCTCTTCAAAATATCGAAAATCAACGTTTCAGAATTGATAACCAAGCAATTCATTTCTCTAAAATTTGCTATAGCATTCATTTTGTTTTCCACACGTCTGCTTGTAACGCAATCTTCAAGCACAATCATTTTATATTCGTCAATCAAATCACGTATCGTTTGGTAGACACAAATGTGAGTTTCCGCTCCGACAACTACGATTTGTTTCCTGCTAGTTTTTTCGATTTCATTCATAACATCATCAAGCTTTGCAGTAAAATCTACCTTGTCGAACACCTTCGTTTCGTATTCTTTCAAACATTCTACAGTATCTCCAAGTCCTTTCGGATATTGACGTGTCGTAATCACAGGAATGTCGTAAATTCTTGCCATCTCCAACACAGCCTTCGTGTGATTAAGCACGTATTCATTATCGTGAAGAACAGGCACCAATTTTTCTTGCAAATCAATCAACAAAATTATCATATCGTCTTTGTTCACATTAAACTTTTCCATATCTCACCTCAAAACTATCATACCATAAAAAAAGCACGCCACACAGCGCGCTTTGATTTATTTATTTTCTTTTTTATCATCATCTTTTGATGATGTGTTAACACTATTTTTAAATTCGTTTATAGCGCTGCCAATTGCTTTTCCAATTTCTGGTAATTTTGCAGGTCCAAATATTACAAGCGCTATTACTAATATTAATATTAATTCTGTAGGTCCTATTCTTGAAAACATCTTATCACCTCTTATCTATAACAACTAAGTTAGCTTCGACCTTTGACTCTTCCATCTTACACTTTTTATCCTTAGATAACAAGTGTTTTACATCTCCAAAATCCAATGCTCTTGTATTGCAAACTGTAATGCATGCTGGAAGTTGATTTTCTTCTAATAAATCTACACAGAAATCGCATTTTCTTGATTTGTGTGTTTTTTGATCAATAAATGGTGCGTTGTATGGGCACACTTTTGCGCACACACCACAGCCGATGCATTTTTGTTTGTTAACCAATACTACTTTGAATTTATTCTCTCTATTCATCGCTCCTGTTGGACAGTTTTCAATACAAGGAGCTTTTTCACAGTTATTGCATGACATAGTTGAATAAGTTAATTTTACATTAGGAAATTGTCCTTCTTCTTTTTCTTCTACTTTTCTAAAATTATTTCCAACTTCAACTTTGCACTTGTCCTTGCACGTTACTACGCAAGCTTTGCATCCTGAACATTTATTTTTATCAACAAAAAATCCTAATTTCATTTTACAATTTCACTCCTAAATCTACTTCCCAATCTTTTTTCAAATCTTTAGAAACTTTTTCTACGTTTGCAATTATTGTACCCCATGATTCAACATCTGGTCCCGATGGAAAATCACCTGACAATACATTAGGTGAGCCTGCGATACAATCTTCTCCTTCAATGTTGACCCACGCTCCTTCGTGAATCACTACAACTCCAGGCATAACTCTTTCACTTAATTTCAAAGTTCTTAGGATAGAGCCTCTATCATTGTAAATTCTAATCGTATCTTTTTGTTTGAAGCCTTTTTCATTTGCATCTTTAGGATTCATAACAACATCGTATTCAAATGCTTCTCTTAGCCAGTCTACTTGATTGAATACTGTGTGAGTTCCTCTTAAATCGTGAACAGTCAACACTTGATATGGATATTTTCCTTTGACTCCTTTTTCAAAATCAGAAAAAGTCGCTTCGTATCCTTCAGTAGCTGGAACGTATTTTGCATAAGCGTAGCCTTCGTTCCATCCCGCCTTGTCGACTTTTTTCTTAAGTGCAGGACTGTAGATTTCGATTTTGCCGCTCTCTGTCTTCAATTTGTTTTTAACAGGATCTTCTCTGAATTTTTTGTTGTGAATAAAGCCTAATTTATCATCTGGATTTCTTTTGACTTGGTACTTTCCATCTTTTTGAAGTTGTAGAATTGGTACTCTTCCTTGTTGTGGTTTACCTTCTACATTTAGCTTTTTCAAGTCTTCATTTGTAATGCTTACTAAGTTTTCAAATGTTTTGCCGTCTTCTTTTACAACTTTAGATGATGCAATAATATTGAAACATCTTTGAGCGTTAGAAATTGGGTCTGCTTTTTCAGGATCCAGTCCCAATCTTTTTGCAAGTTCTCTTGCAATCCAAGCATCGTCTTTTGATTCAAAGTATGGATCCATTACTTTTTGTGACCATATCAATAGCTCTCTACTTTCTTGCAATACTTCTCCTTCTTTTTCCCAAGGAGTTGTTACAGGAAGTACCAAATCAGAAAATTGCGCTTCTGGAGTAAATGTAAAATGATTTGTAACTACAAAATCGACTTTCCTGTGAGCTTCGATTCCTTTGTTTGTGTTGTTTGATTGATTAAGAGCTGCACAGTGACTGTGGTATATCACGTGAATATCCAATGGTTTTTTGCCCTTGTCTCCGTCCGTATAAGTATTGGATAAAATATCTTCCCAGTGTTCTGTCGTACACAATTTTGGTTTCTTGAGTGGATTTTTTATTTCTTCAATTCCATCTTTTCCCTTTTTAACCAAAGCTGGTCCACCATTTGTTGAGCATTCTTGTGCACTTACAGCAAAGCATCCACCTTTTACTCCGATGTTACCAGTCATGGCACCAAGTGCTGTTTGTGCCAAGCAAACGTGTTGTGCTTTTTCAACTCTGGCACTGTTCCATCCAAAAAGTGCTGTTGTAGGATGATTGTCCATTAGTAGATTTGCCAACTCTTCAATTCTTTTGACTTCTAGTCCACAAATCTTAGATGCCCATTCTGGTGTTTTTGGAAGATTATCGTATGTTCCCAAAACATAATCTTTGAAGTTTTCTTTTTTGTCGCTACCTTTGGGCATAGTTTTTTCGTCAAAGCCTTGTACGCATTTATCCAAGAAATCCCAGTCTATTACCTTATGGTCTTTCTTTTCATCTTCTTTCAAAATTAAATAGCAAATTGCAAGTATTAGTGGAGTATCTGTTGCTGGTCTGATTGGGAAATAATCATCTGCAATTAATGCAGCAGTTCTACTGTACATTGGGTCAATAGATATAATCTTGACTCCTTTTTCTTTTGCTCTTCTCAAGTTCATAAAAGGCATTCCCATTGCATTTTGTGCAGGGTTACATCCCCACAAAATTATAAGTTTTGAATTCAAAAGCTCATATCTATCATTTAATGCATGGCGTTTTTGATTAATTCCTAAAATAGGTTCCATTCCTTGTTTCCACGCACCTCTGGATCTACTTCCATATTTTTTTACATATCCACCGAACAACGACATAGTTCTCTTCATTTCTCCACCATTAATTAGATAGATGGATTCATTGCCGTAATTTTTCTTAGCTTTTTGTAATTGATCAGCCAATATATCCAACGCTTCGTCCCATGAAATTCTTTCCCAAGTATCTCGTCCTCTCAAATCTTTTCCAGTTTTTCCTTCTGGGTCAAAATGAGTTCTCTTCATTGGATATTTCAATCTTTCTTTTCCAATTATTTGCGCTTTTTGTGATAATCCTCTAACACAAGCTCTAATTTGTGGATAATCGTATGTATCTTCATGTGAATCATCTGTTTTTAACCTAGTGATTACTCCATCTTTTACTCCTGCTTTTAGAATGCATTTACCCCCGCAATTGTGCCAACATGGCGCATTTTTCCACACCAAATCTTCAGCTTTAAGAATATTTTCTTCGTTGTTAGAAAATTCAACAAGTTGGTTACTACAACCTTCCAGTAAACTAACTGCCGTAATAGCCGTTAAACCTTTGATGAAACTTCTTCTGCTGATTTCTTTTTCTTCAATCAATTTTTTAATATTTCCCAAATCACACACCCCTTTGTAAATCAATATTTAATATAATTTCAAGTAAATCGACAAAATCAACGAAAAGTGAATCTTCGTTGTATTGTTCGATACTTTTCTTTAATTTTGAAATCCAAGATAAAATATTTTGGATAAAATTATCATAATCTTTTTTAGCATCGTCATTATCATTTCTAATCTCTGACAGTTTAATCAAAAACTGCAACTGTATACTCAAATGATCATACGGATGGGATTTCTTTTCGATATCATATCCGTATTTGTGATACAATTTCTTGCATTCTATATGAGCATCCTGATACAAAAGTCCTTCCTCATTTTCATAAAAAGACTGCCACAATGGCGCCTTCAAACTCACTGGACTCACAAACAATTCGTAAAAATCTTTCTTCATAAAATTTAACAAATCAACATCACTGTATTGACTAATCTTATCTCTGATTCCGTAATATTTTTGTTTAATTGAATCTATTTTTAAATATTTCACGAAATCATTGTCGAACATTTCCTTTACAATTTTTGTGAATTCTTCATTAGGACTTACAATGAATACATTCAACAAAAATTCGTATAGTAAACTCTTATCTGCATCAAAATCATTTCTTAATTCCATTTTTCTTCTCCATTAATGAACATAATAATATCGAAAATTCATATAATAAAAATACCGGAGCCGATAGTATCAACTGACTAACAACATCTGGAGGTGTTAGTACCGCTGCAACGGCAAGTATTATAATTATTACGAATTTTCTTAACTTCTTAAGTTTGTCTACATTTACAATTCTAATTTTGTGTAAAAATATAACCACTATTGGAAGTTCGAACAATCCCCCAAAACTAAGCACCAAACTTATTACAAAACTCATGTAATTGCCTATCGATATCATATCTCGTACCATTCTATTTGAAAAACTCAACAAAAATTTTATTGATAACGGCAAAAATACGAAATATGCAAATGTAATTCCTATGATAAAAAACACCAATATCATGAAAATCAATCGTCTAACATAAACTCTTTCTTCAGCTTTAAGTGCAGGTTTTACGAATTTCCACAAATTTATCAAAAACACAGGACTTGTAAACAAAATTGCAAACATCAAGTCCACCTTTAAATAAGTCATCAACAATTCTTCTGGCTTTGTATATATAAATTCCAACCCATTTGAGGGTTTCAATAAAATTTTGAAAAGTTGGTCAGTAAATTTGTAGGAGATTACGAAGAAAACTATAAGAAATAACAAAACAACGATAATTCTTTTTCTCAATTCTCCTAAATGACCAATTATGCTCATACTGCCATTGTCATTTTTCATCATTCAAACTCCTCAAAAATAGGTATAATTCCATCAATAACGCCGTCGTTTTTTTGCATTGTTAATGCTTTTTCAAAGCAAACATTAGCACACAACCCACACCCACAACATAAACTCTTGTTCAAATACATGTTATCTTGTTTCATATCCAACGCATCTGTTGGACACAACTTCACACAAGCTTGGCACTTTGAACATTTATTATCAGACTTGGCTGGAAGTAAAAAATCAATATGCTGCATTATTTCAGGATTTTCATTAACTAACTCAGAATAATATTCGTGGTAATTTTTGATAGAATTGTCTAATCTTTTCGATGGCAACGTGAAAATATTCTTCAAAAATTCCCTCTTATTCAAATCCACATCAGATTTTTCTTTTATCAAATGTGAACTATCATAATCTTTAATGCTGTTTTCAATCTCTGTAATTCTTTTATTAAAAAGCTTGTATCCTACATTAAATTTGCAGTTAGCACACTTGTCATCATTTATGTTTGAGAAAAACTCATTATCGTTAAGATAAATATATGTAATAATTTCTTTGGACAGTGCACCTACACACATTCTCTCATCTTCACTATCAATATTGCAGTCAAACTTGTCGATATATCGGCTTTTAATCGCATTAATCAAACCTTTCTCAGTTGGATTAATCTTCGTCAATGCCTTTGGTTTGCAATTAGAAGTACAAATTCCACATCCATTGCAATTGTCTTTTATAATTATATTTTCATTCTCAAAACTTATCGCATCAATTGGACAACTGTCCACACAGAAATTGCAATATCCTTTTGGACTGATTAAATCGACACACAAACTATTATTGACTTGAATGTTTCCTAATTTATCTAAAATCGTCTGAATAAAACTCATAGTTTCTCCTTTTAATCATAAACTATTTTAACATATATCAGTAAATTGATTTTTTATTTACTTTTCATTTATTGAAATCTCTAATAAATATTTTATTCTTTTTTTGTATATTATGTTCATAATAACATAAAAACATGAAAAAAAGCCACAGATAATGAATATCTGCAGCTTAAAATAACTTATGAATCTATTTTTGTTTCAAATTATGCTTTATTTATTTAAAATTTCAATAACTATTTCACCACATTTTTGTAAATCAGAAAGCTTATTAAAAGTAGTATCCCCACGCCTACGACAATTCCAACTATTTTTAGTTTGGAGTTTAGTTGCTCTGCTTTTTCTTCACTGGTGTCGATGATTTCTTCGGGGATGAATTTCTTTGCTACCATCATTAGTGATGGAGCGAGGATTAAATCATCCAAGATTCCTAGTCCTGCGACGAAATCCGGCACGAAATCCACTGGGCTTACTACATAAAGTACTGACAATGCCAATACGATTTTCGACAATAATGGTGTTTGTTTATTAAAAAATGCATACCACAATGTTGGTATTTCGTTCTTCAAGCCAAATAATTTTTTAATCATTTACTCACCTCAACGATATTATACCATACATTGCACGATATATCGTATTACACAATAGTTACAATTTGTCTTATTTTTTGATTTTTCCTATTAATCCTCCGATGACTGCTGGGATTATCCAGATAAAGCTTTTGACTTGCATTGGAAATACTGATTCGATTGTTTTCAACAAACCGAAATCCAATTTGAATCCGTTTAGTAATACTATAATTGCATAAATCGACACTCCGATTATGGAACCTAGCTTTACGTTTCGTGAAAATGTATTTTGTTTGAACAAATTCAAGAAAATCAAAACTATTGCCACAGGATAGATCGCTGTCAAAAACGGTGCGGAAATTTTTAATATTTTTTCGACGCCAACTACTGCGAAGAACGCACTAAAAACTGTGGAAATTATTATGATTAAATCGTATGAGATAACTCCGTTTGTTTTGTCTTTTAGCATATCGCTGAAGAACTGTCCGACTGTTGTTGTAAGTCCAATCGCTGTTGTGAGGCATGCCAATGCCATTGCAACGCAGATTAATACTTTTCCCAAAATCCCCAAATGTTGGTAGCAAATGTATAACAACAAATCAACTCTTTCGACATTTCCTAGGTTGAACTTGGATGTGGCAGCTCCGATATAAATCAATCCTCCGTATACAAAGCAAAGTCCTATAGCTGCTATGATTGACGCTTTTATTGTGTATTGTTTGATAGTTTTGTCATCTGTAATTCCGTTTCCCATAAATCCTTTGGTAACTACAATTGCAAATACTAATGATGCCAGCGCATCCATTGTTTGATATCCTTCTTCAAAGCTTGATTGGAAGACTTGAATTTGATATGTATTCACAGGCGTTGCAACGGGAGATATTATTCCTTTGAAAATAATCACGACAAGAGTTGCAATCAACAACGGCGTCAAAATTTTCCCCAAATTATCTATTATGCTGCTAGGTTTTCTGACGAATAAATACACACAAGCAAAAAATACTACCGTAAGCAAAACAGAATTTGCTCCTTTGAAAAATCCTTTTTGAATTATTTCTACTGTTGTTGCTGCAGTCCTTGGAATTGCAAGTCCCGGTCCTATCGCAAGCATAATTATAGTTGAGAATATTAGTGAGAATCGCGGACTTATAGTGTTGCCGATTTTTTCGATTGTTCCGCCGCTTTTTGTCGCTGCTAGTAATCCCAAGAAAACCAGTCCTACTGCGCTTAGCAAAAATCCTAATGTCGCAATCAAATACTGATCTCCTACTTTATTACCCAAAAACGGTGGAAATATCAAATTCCCCGCTCCAAAAAACATCGAAAATAGTGCGAATCCACTAACAAATATTAATTTCTTGTTTTTCATAATTACCTCTGTATAAATATTTTAAATTTTTATTAGTTCTTACAATTCTACCACAATTTCTTCCAGATAACAACTTTTTTCTAAAAAACAAACTTGTGCGAATGTTTGTTTTATTATAAAATACGAATAGGTGATATTATGGAATTAAAACGCAAATTATCAATATTATCAGACGCTGCCAAGTACGATGTCAGTTGTTCTTCTAGCGGTTCAAAAAGGAAAAATACCTCTGACGGAATCGGCGCAGCGCACAATTCTGGAATATGTCACAGTTGGTCTGAAGACGGAAGGTGCATTTCTCTACTCAAAATTTTACTCACAAATAAATGCATTTACAGTTGCGAATACTGCGTCAACAGAAAAGAAAACAACATCGAAAGAGCAGAATTCACTCCAGAAGAAGTAGCTGATTTGACTATAAATTTTTACAAAAGAAATTACATAGAAGGATTATTTCTATCCAGTGGAGTTGTAAAAAGTCCCGACCACACGATGATACAACTTATTAGAGTGGCTGAAATTCTTCGCAATGAGAAAAAATTCAATGGATACATTCACATGAAGGCAATCCCCGGTGCAAGTGAAGAATTAATCGAACGACTAGGAAGGCTTATCGATCGTATGAGTATCAACATCGAACTTCCAACAAAATCCAGCTTGAAGATGCTCGCTCCTCAGAAAACGTATGAGTCCATCGAAAAACCTATGGATTTTATTAACGAATCCATAACTCAGTACAAAATCGACAGGAAAACAATCAGAAAAACTCCTTTGTTTCTACCAGCTGGTCAATCCACACAAATGATTGTCGGGGCAGGTCGTGAATCGGATCTTACAATTATCAACAAAGCAAGTAGCCTTTATGAAGATTACAAACTCAAAAGAGTTTTCTATTCTGGATTTGTTCCTGTAATCAAATCGAAATACACAGACGGTATCAAAAAAGTTCCCATGCTACGCGAACATAGGTTGTATCAAGCAGATTGGCTGATGCGATTTTACAAATTCAAATCAAACGAAATTTTGAACGAACAAAATCCGTTTTTTGATTTGACGTTAGATCCCAAAGCATTCTGGGCAGTGCAAAACGTAGCGAACTTTCCAATAGAAATAAATCGCGCATCTTATGAAGAACTTCTTCGTGTTCCAGGATTCGGTCCAACATATGCGATGAGAATAATAAATGCGAGAAAATTTGCTAATCTCAACTACGACGATTTGACCTCTCTTAAAATCTCACTGAAAAAAGCGAAGAACTTCATAGTCGTAAACGGAGTTTATCGCGGACAAAAATACAGCACACAAGACGATTTACTGGACATTTTAAGAATGCAAGAAGGAAAAAACGTCACACAACTAAGTTTTTTGGAGTAGATATGAGATACAGTTATGATAACAGCTTAGACGGCTTGTTCACGGTGATTTTTGAGCATTACAAACACATTGAAAATTCAATTATCGTTGTGAAATCAGAGCAATTGGATTTTTTGAATGATGACATATACATTGAAACAAATACTGACAAATCATCACGTGTGAAAAAATCGATAATAGACACATTCGGATTCAACTTTTATCGTAGCATCAACTACGCATTCGTCTCAGAAAATCCCGACAAATCAACCATTATCGCTAAGACAATCAAAAATATGTACAAATACGGCTACAACTTCATAAACTCTTCTGACAAAATTGCTGTAGCATTCAACAGTCTGTGCAAATATTCAACAAGAGAACTCCACGCATACAAAGGTCTTCTCAGATTCAAAGAAATCCAAGACAATTTCTTGTTCGCAGAATTTGAACCTAACAACGACATTTTGGAATTACTCACATATCACTTCAAAAACAGATTGAGAAATGAAAAATTCGTGATTTACGACAAAAAAAGAAATAAGTGTGCGATTTATGTGGACAAAGATTTGGCGTTTTACGATGTACAAGAAATCTTTAAAGAAGAATCTGATGATGAGAAAATGTTTGAAGATTGCTGGATAGAATTCTACAATTCAGTCGGGATAAAAGAACGCCACAACCTCAAACTTATGCAGAATAATATGCCGAAAAGATACTGGAAATATTTACCAGAGAAAAATAAAATTTACGATAACGAAAATAATTGTTGCATTTACACTTAATATTTTTGAAATAATCAGTGTATATGCAACAATGTGAATTCGAAAAAATTCATTAGTGATGCTTTTTATATTTGTTGCCCTTTTGTTGCCCTTTTGTTGCCAGTTGTCAAAAATCTTAAAGAATTGTGAGTGACATATGTAAAATTTAATAAAATAAAAATAAGCCTAGAACATGTAAATTCTAGGCTTTTTGTATGGTACTCCCACCCGGATTCGAACCGAGGAATCTCCCTTAGGAGGGGAGGATTATATCCAGCTTAATTATGGGAGCACATAAAACCGACTCAAATCGGCTTATGATGCAAGAAGTGATTCCAACAACTCGTAAGTGTATTTGGCACTTCTTTTTATTCTAGTTAATGTGTCTGCTTTTTCGTAAGGTTTTTTGACAACAAGGCTTACTTCTCTTTTGTCGCCTTTTCCAGTATCGATTACAACTTTCCCTACGATTTGTCCTTTTTTCAAAGGAGCTTTCAAATCTTTTTTGATGTCGACTTTTTGTTGCAGACCAGTTTTTGTATTATACAAAATGGATACGTCTTCTGTCGGATAAATCTCAACGTTTTTGTCCACAACGCTGTTGACTGATTTCGTTTCGATTGGTTTTTCGCTGTTTAATATATTCATTGGTTCAAATGAATTTCTGACGTATTCCAGTATTATTTTTTGGTAAGTATTTCTGTCGTATTTTGTGGGAGCTCCCATCAAAACAGATACTATTTTGTTTTTAGGATCGTTTGGTTTCAAACTCATCGTAGTTATCAAACAGTATCCTGCTTTTTCAGTTGTTCCTGTTTTAAATCCATCGACCCCTTCTATTTTTCCTAAAAATGGAACTGTAGTCACGCCTTCGTATTTTCTAGTCGGCATTACAAGTTTTTGTGTTTTTGTGTAATTCAAAACTTGTGGGTAATTGTTTATTGTATATGTGGTTAATTTCGCCAAATCTTTTGCGCTCATCATATTTTCCTTGTCGTTTTCAGGATAACCTGATGCAGAATAAAACTTCGCAGATTTCAATTCCAATTCGGCTGCTTTTTTGTTCATTCTTTGGACAAATTTCTCCACAGATCCTTCTGATTTCACAGCTAATTCGTCTGCGGCATCATTCCCACTGACTATCATCATTCCTCTTATCAAATCATTTACAGTTAATTCTTCGCCTTTTTTAAGTTGTATAGTACTCGCTTCAGGCTTATTGTATTGTGTTTGGATTTTGATTTTATCGTCGAGTTTGTATTTGTTTGCGTTGATGTCTTCCATAACCAAAACATAAGTCATGATTTTAGTTAAGGATGCTATAGCAAAAGGTTTGTTTTCGTTGTAATTCAACAACTCTTGGGAATAATCCTGTTCAATTGTGTAATACGAGTTTACTTTGTCTTCAAATCCCAACTTCGAGTCCGCTTTAGATAATGCAGGTTGAAATACAATAGCAAGTATTAACATTAAGGGTATTATTTTTTTAATACTCTTCATTTCTCACCTCATCTTTTCGATATAACTTCTTCGTACACTTTTATTACATCATCTGTAATTTTTTCTTCGGAATATACTTTTTTGATATCGTGTGATATTTTTTCCCTGTCGTATTTTTCAATATTATCGTGCATATATCTTAACGCTTCGGCTAACTTCTCAACGTTAAATCTATCAACCAATATTCCATTTTCTTCATTTATTAAATGTTCTGGCCCACCGCATTTGCTCGCAACTACAGGAAGTCCTGCAGATAGTGCTTCCAAATACGCCAACCCAAAAGTTTCTGAATACGAATACAAGCAAAACATATCCGCATTATTGTAGCCCTCAACGATTTTTTCTCTTTTAGTAAGTCCAGGAAGAAATACTTGGTCTGTCAAATTCAACTCTTCGACCATTTTAAGTAGCGGTTTTCTCAAAAATCCATCCCCGTAAATCGTAAGCTTCACATTTTTATCGTTTGAAAAAGCTATGTTAAACGCTTCGATCAATTCTTTCGGACCTTTTGTCGTTATTACATTTCCAGTGGAAACTATGTTGAAAATATCTCCCCTTTTGAAATTCTCATTATTTTTGAAAATCGTAAGATTTGGAATAATTGCAATTTCTGTAGAATCTTTCCCAAATTCTTCTTTGATTTTCTCTTTGAATTTGGGGCTTACAGTTATAAGTCCGTCTGTCCTATCGTAAGTTTCTTCGGCGATTCTTCTGTAAGAAGGCTTGATAGTGTCTTGGTTTACAACGGAATTGCATTCAGTTAGTACGAATGGAATGTTCAACTCTTTTGCAAGTTTGGATGTGTAATATCCCTGGTCTGTAAAATAAGTGTGAATTACATCCGGTCTTCCTTCGATTCGCTCCACTTTTTTATAGAAATGTCTAAGTACCAAATAAGAAAAGTCATAAAGGCTTTTGAAGATATATCTTCCAATCGGAAAATGAAAGGAATACACTTTGACATTATCTTTTATAAAATATTCACTTTTATATTTGCGAAAACGTCTAAGTGATCTGAAATCAAGTGCAATCAACACAACTTCGACGCCTTTTTTGGCTAGTGCAATTGCCTGATCCAATTCAAATATTCCGTTCATTTTGTATTTATCCGTCGGATATCCTCTAGCGATTATATAAGCCTTCATTTCTTTTCCTATCTTAATTTTAGTTTACTAGTCTATTATATCAAATCCTGTGTATTTTTGTAGCACTTCAGGAATTTTTATACTTCCGTCAGCTTGTTGATAGTTTTCGATTACAGCTGCAAAGCAACGTCCAATAGCAAGTCCTGAACCGTTTAATGTGTGAACGTATTGTGGCTTATTATTTTCGTCACGATATCTAATATTTGCACGTCTTGCTTGGAAATCTTCAAAGTTAGAACAGCTTGAGATTTCAACGTATCTATTATAACTTGGCATCCACACTTCAATGTCGTAAGTCATTGCTGATGAGAATCCCAAATCCCCAGAGCAAAGTCTAACAACTCTGTATGGAATTTCCAATAATTGCAAGATTTCTTCTGCGTTATTTGTAAGTTTTTCTAATTCATCATAACTTGTAGCTGGTTCAACGAATTTTACCATTTCAACTTTTTCAAATTGGTGATTTCTAATCAAACCTCTTGTGTCACGTCCAGCACTTCCGGCTTCTCTTCTAAAACATTGAGTAAATGCTGTGTAGTAAATTGGCAAGCTTCCTTGTTCCAAAATTTCTCCTCCCAATAAATTAGTTACAGGAACTTCTGCAGTAGGAGCAAGATACATATCGTCTTTTTCGCAATAAAACATATCTTCTTTGAATTTTGGAATTTGACCTGTACCCATCATCGCACTTGGACTCATAAGCACTGGAGTATTCATTTCAGTGTAACCTTGCTTGTCAGTGTGAAGATCAACCATGAAATTCATCAAAGCTCTTTCAAGTCGTGCGCCTTTTCCTTTGAATACACTAAATCTTGATTTAGAAATCTTAGTTGCTCTTTCGAAATCTAATATATCCAAATCAACGCCCAAATCCCAGTGAGCTTTTATATCAAAATCAAATTTACGAGGTTCTCCCCATTTTCTCATTTCCAAGTTTTCAGTATCATCCAAACCAACCGGAACATCTTTGTTAGGAGTGTTTGGGATTTCCATCAAATATTCTCTGATTTCTTCGTCGATGTTTTTCAAATCATCATCCATAGATTTGATATCATCAGACAACTTCTTCAAGTTTTTGAAAAGTTCTGTAGTATCTTCTCCGTTTTTCTTCATTTGTGGAACTTGTTTAGAAAGCTTGTTTTGTTCCGCCTTCATTGATTCTACTTTTTGAATAACTTCACGTCTTTTTTCATCAGTATCCAAAAGTTTTTGAATAGGATATTCTCCTCTTCTTTTTTTAAGCGCCTCAACAATTTCTTCTGGATTGTTTCTAATTCTTTTAATATCTAACATAACTTTCTCCTTATAAAACAATAAAAAAACTCATACCAAGGGACGAAAATTACGTTTCCGCGACTGCCACCCTAATTAGCATAAGCTCTCTCAACTAATAACGCATAGAAGTTAGATTCATTATTTTCATATACTTATTCTCACCACACATAAGCTCTCTGAATTACTCCAATAATTACTATTTCTTCATCAACTGCAATATTCAACTATATTAATGTATATTTTACCACAAACAATCTTGTTGTGTCAATGTATAGCGTAATTACAACGTTTTTTAGATTTTTTTATACAGATTGGCATTTAATTTGCAAATTAGCATTTTGCATTTAGAAATTTGTTCATAGATTCATAATAAGATTAGCTTTTTTGTTAAGAACATCATACGGAAAAAACAATCAGAAATTCAAGCGAAGTGAACCGTCAAAAAATCTCACTCGCGCCAAAGCGAAGCTTGCGCTTGAGATTTTAGGTTCACAAGCGATGAATTTCTTTGTTTTTGTAGTCGGATGTTCGTGCAAAATGCTAATCTGTTTTTTATGTCTATTCCAAACCCAAGCAACACTATTACTAACCTTCCAAGAAAACAAAAAACACCAAGCTCATCTCACAAGATTTGCTCAGTGTTATTAGTTAAATATCTTTGTCTGCATTTTGGAAAAATTTTGCCACATATCCTATTACAACTAAAACCAAGAATACTTTCATCAAGAATTTCAAAATACTAACAGTTATTCCCATAATTCCCATCAAAATATTCAAAGCTAAAATAGCCAAGAATATGTACAAAATGTATTTTAAATATTTGTTATCCATACTCCACTTCCTTTATACTTCTTCTTTTGCGAAAAATCTTCTGTAAATAAATCTAATTACCAACACTGCTAACGCTATTTTAATGAAAACTTTCAAAAATGAGTAGGCAACAGCTCCAATCGCTACCAAAATTCCTACAATTGCGCCGCCTAATCCCAATATCAAACCAAAAGTTCCCAAAATAGCTGCGAAAACTATTGATAGAATAACTATCAACGTTACGAATGCTAAAGTAATCATAACTGCCTCCCTTTGCTTTGTATAGTACCTTTTATTACATTATAGCACAATAATCCCTTATTCACAACAAGCATTAGGAGATAATTCAAAAGATTTTATAAAAAACTTGCCACCTTTTTGTATCAGTTTAAGTTCTGATTTGATATCATCTTCCAAGATAATTTCCTTAGAATTGACTTTACACACCACTGGCTCAAACGCCCATTCTTCATCATTTTCCATTACATAATACGAATTGTCATCCTTAGAATACACGACACTTTCTTTGTTTGTAACATCATCTGATGAAATATTTGCGTATTCCAATAAAACCGCATCCACCAAATTCTTGTCAACTTTCAAAATCTTAGCATCATCTCTTGTTTGTTTGAGTGCATTTGGATTTTGTTTTTTAAGTTCATCTATTTGGGATTTATCCTTTTCTGGATCCAGCGCTTTGCTTGGAAAATTCGCGACGAAATTTTTCAGCGTAATATCTTGTGGTGATGCGAAGCTCTCCCCGTAGAAAAATGTATCCAACGAATTTACAACCTCTTCGCCATTATAATCGTACGGCTTGTTAAAGTTCGCCGAGATTTTTTCGACATCGGATTTTTCCAATCTACCGTCTTTTGAAATGTCCACACCCTTGAACCCATCGTTCAAATAATCTGCCACATACGCCTTTTTTTCTTCAGGCATTTCTGGTATTTTCTTCGAACAAGACGCAACAAATACGACACTCAAAACCACAAGTACGATTTTAAATAATTTATCCTTCATAACCCCTCCAATCTTATTATATATTAAAACCCAACAAAAAAACACTGACGGAAGTTTAACCAACTCCCAAATCAGTGTTTTCAACTAACATTTCAACCTTCGGATGGTCTTTCAAATCGTAGTGATTTTCCAAAAACCACTTCACAAGCTCATCATCTCTCTTAATCGGCGTGGAATTATTTATGAAAATATTAATAGTAATCCATTTGAAATTCGAAAGGCCAATCTCAATATCGCGCTTAATCATTTCCTTCGTTTGACCCTTGATTCCAACCATCAAACACGCCGAATCAAAATAATCGGACACCTCTTTTACATCAGTGAATTTTGCATTTTTGTTTAAGACATTTTCTCTAAAATCGTAATCGAACGTTTCAATTCCAGTCTTAAACAAAACCTCGCATCCGAAAAATTCCCTGATTTCGTGAAGTCTATTCTTGAAAATATAATGTGCTTCGAATACCAAAGTGTGAATATTCTTCTCGTGAATTAAATTTCTGATGTCGATTTTCGTCTGTTCTGGAAGTTCGAACACATTTCCAGAATTTATACATTCCAAAACACCGAATTCACCAGTCACATTTTGAAGAATCTCAAGATTTTCACGAACAGCATCATCTATATCCACCGTATTGTCTTCAATGTAATCGCAAAAAGTGCATTTGCCACAAAAACATGGTCTGCCTTTTAATAGCACAATCTCGCGTTTTAATTTTTCCTCAATCTTAGCGTATCGATTCAAGCTTAATCCTCTTAACAGCAGTCATCACAACAGTAAATGAAATAAGTCTGTCCACAAATTCCATAAAATATTGATTGATAAAAGATGCCGCAGCAGGATTTACTCCCTTGTTAATCATAAATCTTACGATAACATCACTTCCTGAGCTTGTAACCCCGCCAAAAATATAACCTTGAATAATAGCACCTAAAATAGCACCCGGAAGTACAGCCAATAATAGTGCAGGAATAGTGTGCAACTTCTTGAAGTATCCCTTTTCATATAAAATACCAACCATAAACACCATAAGCATACCCGTAGGTGCAAATGGAAGTGCAAATGGATCGAAAAGAATTTGGTTCATAACAGACGATAAAAGCGCAGTCACAACACCGTATTTCCATCCAAATAACATACACACCAATAAAGATCCTATGTGATCCAATAACAAAGGAACCTTCGTACTAACAGCGATAAAAGCACCAAGGCAGTTGATTGCAATGCAAATCGCTATAGTAGTCAACAATTTCGTATTCGTTTTTCTCAATAAAAAAACCTCCTAATAAAATATAGGAGAACTCAAAAATAACGCCTTGTTTTTTTATACTTGGAGCTCTCAAACAAGTCCTGAAATAAATTTCAGCTTTAACTAGGCAACAGTAATTTTACCAAATAATTAAACTCATTGCAAATTAGTTTGTTACAAAAAAGTAATTGCAAAAAAGTAGAAACCGATTTGTTTGTCGGTAAAAAAAGTTAACCTCAAAAACTCGTAAATCGCTCATCAGAGTAGAAAATAATCAATTAAAAATGTACTACGCAAAGCTTCGTGAGGCGTTTTCACTTGTGAGCAAATAAAAGATTGCAAATAAGCGTATCATACGGAGAAAATTGCAGTAAATTCAATCGAAGAAATCCGGCTAAAATTTGACCGCGTAAGCGAAGCGTGCTTCAAATTTTAGGATTTCAAGATTAGAATTTACCAATTTTCGTAGTCGATTAAACGTTTTGCAACTTTTATTTTCTTCTTTTCTCCCCTTTTTTTCTCTATCAATTAAACATGTGCTGCGTAAAGCTTCGTGAGGCGTTGTTGGCACCATGGGCAAACATCTTTGCCTGAGAATATCATTCGGAAAAAACAATTAGAAATTCTAACGAAGGGAACCGTTAAAAAATCTCACTCGCGCCAAAGCGGAGCTTGCGCTTGAGATTTTAGGTTCACAAGTTTTGAATTTCTTTGTTTTTGTAGACAGATATTCGACGGCAAGAGTTTGCCATAAAACATAAAAAACGCCTCTTACGAAGCGTTATTTAATACATGTTTAATTGATTTTTCTGGTATGCCTATATTTTCCACAACATATTCTCCCTCATACTCTTGTAACGACTTTTTCGGTAATTGCAATGTCACCATAAGGTCAGCCTTCACTGCTACGTTGTGGATTATATTTTCGTCAGAATCCAGTCCCGATGGCATGTCCACGCTCACAACAAATGCTTGTGTGTCGTTAATCATATCGATTACATCTTTGTAAATTCCTTCGATATCTCTTTTGAGTCCCGTTCCAAAAATGCTGTCGACTATCAAATCATTTTCTGTTATGTCGAATTTCGTGTTTTCGTCTACAAATTCTATCTCCACTTCTAATTTTTTCAAAATATCGTAGTTGATTTTAAAATCCGTCGACGCTTTTTCTAGTTTTCCAATCACATACACTTTCACATACTTTTCTGCGTTGTAAATGTCTCTTGCAACTGCCAAGCCATCTCCACCGTTGTTTCCAACAGATGCGAACACGTACGCTTTGGCAAACTTTTTATCCAAAATATGTTTGGAGATTTGTGCCTTGGCATTTTCCATCAACACAATCGATGGAATTCCGATTTCATTTATCGTGTAATGGTCGATTTGTCTCATTTGTTCAGCTGTTACATAAATCATAGTCCGTTTTTGAACCTCTCTTCTCTTATATCCCTGCCGAAAAATTGTATCGGTATAAACTCGCCCTTGATTCTGGATGAAATTCTCTGATCGTATTGTGTTGTCAAATCATCAAGGTCGATATTTGTCGAAATTATCGTAGTTTTTTGGTTTTGAATTCTGTAATTTAACAGATCAAACAATAAACTGATGTTGGTTTCTGTGGAATTTTCCGTTCCCAAATCGTCAATCATAAGCACATCACAGTTGTAAATAATATCCTCAACTTCTGGTTGTGGTTTTTCGTTGAAATTCTGATATCTTATCGAAAAAAGTTGCTTCAACAATTGCATCGCGGACAAATAAATCACAGAATATCCGTTTTCAATGATTTCTTTCGCCATACACGATAACAAATATGTTTTTCCAGTCCCAACTTGTCCGTACAATAACAGCGACTTCGCGTTTTTCGTGTAATTTTTGGAATAGTATTTCAAATTCTCGCTGATTGCTTCCATGTTTTCACGTTGGGTCATTCCTTGTGAGCTGTCTTTTTTCGTGTCAAACACGTTGATGTCAAATCTATCAAAGTTTTGTTGTTTCATTTGCTCATTAAGTGAACTTTTCTCACGTGCAATGTTGACCATAATGGTCTTCTTACAAGAACACATTTTGCCGTTGTAAACTCCAGTATCCTCGCACTTGTCGCAGTGATGCTTCAATTCCAAATAATCACTTGGATATCCACTTAGTATGAGCATTTTGTGCATTTTTTCTTCAATGGATTTGATTTCATCTTCCAAGTTTTTTAATTCTTCCTTGTCACCGCCGATGCTTTTTTTCAAATACTCGTATCCAAGCTCATTTCTATGTTGGAGCAAATCCTCATATCCATTAACATTTCGAAAAACTTCCTCAAATCTCATATCCAATTCTTTTTTGGATTGATTTCTGTAATCTTCCAATATTCTGTTGGCTTCTTTTGCGTAGCTCATTATTCCTTATCCTTTTGTTCTTTCGATTTCTTGATAAAATCGTTCAAAAATTTTGAGTTAATATTTGTAGCCTTGTTTTCAATATCGTTAGTTTTCGGTCTGTAGTAAGTTCTCTTCTTCGTTTTTCTTTGTTGCTTTTTGTTGTTTTCTTCTTGCCATTGTTCCAACGTCATGATACCGTCAAGCTTCCAATTTCTGAGAACTTGCAAAACGTAATTCGTGTTGTTTTTCGTGTTCGGATTAGTCGTGCAATAATGAAAAGCCGTCACCACCAACTCTGGTGTTTGATGATAAGTGGAAATGTGTTCCAAAATTCTCTCCATTTCTGATTTGGATAATTCCATATCTCTGATGTCTTCAATGTCTCTGAACATTTCTTTGATTTCTTGACTATTTTGTGGAATATAAGTCTTCTGAGATTCTTCTGGCTCAGGATTTGTAATTCCAAGATACAATTGTCTCAAACTCAAAAAAACCGTGTGATTAGTTTGAGTCTCTGCGTCAGTGTATCGCTTGATAATTCCCTCGTCCAACCAATAATTCCAACACTCAGATACTTCGCTTTCAGTCAAATCCAACGCCTTCGCGATTTCTTCGTCTGAAATATCCACGTTTGCCGAAGTATCCTTGGCAAGCTTGTACGCGTACAAATACACTTTTAGTTGATTTCCTGTGGCCACTTGAAGATATTGATTCAAAAATATATTTTCAATAGGTGTTTCGCCCAAATCTATTTTAAATTTTTCTACACTATATTTCATAAAATCACCTCTTATTATCAATCGCCATCGTAGTGTTCTTCGAAAAAATCGTACCGTCTTTCACCGTGAAAAACTCATCGAATTCTTCGTCGTGCGTGTCCAATCTTTGATTTTCGAACACTTCTTCGTAACTACAAAACTTCCTGAATCCACATTTTTCGTAACATTTTATCGCTCTTTTGTTGAAATTATTCACATTTAAGAAAATCCTGTCCAGCCCGTAAACTGTAAATCCCATGTTAATCAAAGCCTTTATGGATTCTTCGCCGTATGATTTGTCCATTTCATTTGGATCCAAAACGATACCCAAAAACGCCGTTTTGGTGAACTTGTCGTATTGTTTCAGCCCCACATATCCCACCAATTTTCGGGATTTATCTCTAATCGCAAAATATTTCTGAGTTTTCATTTCTCTTTTTTGGCGATACCACATTTTTATTTCAAAATCGTCCAAATCGGACAAGTTGTAATCGATTAGTCGTTCGTCTGTGTGTTTTCCCCATTGTTTGATCTCAAATGCATCGTCCAATGTAAAATCTTCTAACGTTAACCTCTCAGTAGTTATCATTTGTCAAACGCTCCTACATCGGGCATTTGCTTGTCCAAATCCATAAACTTCGTGTGTTCCTTGTCGAACAAAGTATCCACAGTTCCCGTTGGACCATTTCTGTGTTTTGCGACGATAATTTCTGCGATGTTTGGCTTGTCAGTTTCAGGATCGTAATAATCATCACGATACAACATCAACACAACATCCGCATCTTGTTCGATCGCCCCAGATTCACGAAGGTCACTCATGACCGGTCTGTGGTTTGGTCTTTGGTCAGGCGCACGTGACAACTGACTCAACGCTAGAATCGGACAATTTAATTCCTTCGCCAATCCTTTGAGTCCTCTTGAAATCGTGGAAATTTCTTGTTGTCTGTTCTCACTTCTGGAGTTTGTCGTCATAAGTTGCAAATAATCTATAATCACCAAATCCAATTCGCCACGCGCTTTTAATTTTCTGCATTTGGAACGAAGCTCATTCAATGAAATCGACGAAGTATCATCGACATGCATATTTGTTTCTGCTAATAATTGTGCTGCTTGTCCCAAATTTGTCCACTCAGTAACTCTACCAGACACAAGTTCTGACAAGTTAATGTTGCTAAGTGCGGACAATAATCTTTGAGTCAATTGCATCTTGCTCATTTCAAGAGAAAAAATCGCGACGTGGTGTTTGACACTCGCCTTGTATGCAATGTTAAGTGCAAGTGATGTTTTACCCATCGCAGGACGCGCTGCAAGTAAAATCAAATCCGAGTTTTGTAACCCCGAAAGTTGTCTATCCAAGTCAATCAACCCAGTAGTAACGCCAGTTAATTGTCCTTGGCTCATACTCATTTCGCCGATCTTTGCAAGAGTTGGTTCCAACATTTCTTGAATTTTAACCAAATCTTGGTGGTTTCTGTTCTGACTGATTTTGAAAATATTGCTTTCAGCGTATTCTAAAACTTCGCCAACGGAATTGTTGGCAATGGACATATCAATCACATCTTGTGACACGCGCATCAAATTTCTGATAATCGCCTTGCTTTTGATAATATCTGCATAGTATTTTACATTCACAGCACTTCCTACAGCTTCTGAAATGCTTATAAGTTCATCAATCCCGCCGATAATTTCGTACATATTATTGGATTTTAATTTGTCTTCCAATGTAATATAATCCACAGGCTTTTTCTCGTCAATTACTTGCAAAATCGCCTTGTAGATTTCTTGGTATTTCGTAGAATAAAAATCCACTGGCTCCACAATTTCTGCCGCATCATCCACAGCTCTCTCGTCGATTATCATCGCACCGATTACACTTCTCTCAGCTTCCAAATCGCACGGCATAATATTTTGTTGATTTTCCATTACCTCACCGCCTTTCTGTCGTGTATTCTAAAATTATTCTTTGTCTACAATTACTTCCAAGTTAGCGTTAATATCTGGGTATACCTTAACTATAACGTTAAATGTTCCCAAAGATTTGATGTTGTCTTTCATTTCAATTTTTTTCTTATCAACATCCAAACCGTGTTGCTCCTTCAATGCTTTTTCGATATCCATTGAAGTGATTGAACCGAAAAGTCTGTCGCCTTCACCTGTTTTGGCGATAATCTTAACTTTTGTGTTTTCGATTTTTTCTTTTAATTCATTAGCGTTTTTGATGTTTTCTCTTTCAATCGCTCTTAGTTCTGCTTGTTTTTCTTCCCAAATTTTGATGTTTTCTTTTGTCGCTTGTACTGCTAATTTATTTGGTAGTAGAAAATTTCTCGCAAAACCAGTCTTTGCATTAACCATTTCTCCAGCTTTTCCAAGTTTTTCTACATCACTAGTCAATATAACTTTCATCCGTATCCTCCTTGATATATTCATCAATTGCTTGTTTTATCTTTTCTTCTGCTTCATCCATGCTGCATTCTAATTGCGCACCTGCACTTGTAAGGTGACCTCCGCCCCCGACTTTTTCCAAAATCAATTGTACGGAGATTTTGCCCAAACTTCTCGCACTAACATGGATTTTATCCTTTATCTTCGCCAACACAAACGAAGCTTCCACTCCCAAAATGTTGAGCAAATCATCTGCTGATTGTGCCGCAACCAAAATGGATTCGTCCACTTCTTCTTCCAATCTTCCGATGGCGATATTATCTTTATACATTTTCGATGAAGCGATAACATCTGATTTTAGCTTGATAGTTCTCTCATCGTCCTTGAAAAGTTTCTTAACCTTGACACTATCTGCACCTTGTCTTTTCAAGATAGACGCCGCTTCAAAAGTTCTAACGCCTGTTTGATAGAAGAAATTCTTCGTATCCACAGTTATTCCTGCAAGTAATGCCTCTGCAACAATTTTTGGAATCTCTAGCTTTTCTGTCATATAGAATAACACTTCTGTCACCATTTCAGATGCACTAGATGCGTAAGGTTCCAAATAAGTCAACGACGTTTCTTTAATATAATCGGAACTTCTTCTATGGTGATCGATGACCACGATATTTTTCGCAATATCCATAATTTCTTGGCATTCAACAGAGTTTCTTCTGTGATTATCGCAAATAATCACCAAACTATTGCTGTTGCAATTTTCCTTAGCAAATGCATTCTTCACAAAATATTTCTTGTAATCCGGTTTTTCTTCAAGAACTGAATTATAAATATTTTCGATTTGAGGGCCAACCTCATTCAAAATAATGTAGCATTCCTTGTTGTTAATCCTGCACGCTTCCAACATTCCCAAACTAGATCCAATAGAGTCCATGTCTGGATTTCTGTGTCCCATAATAAACACATTGGAGCTTTGTACTATAAGTTGCTTCAATGCGTGTGACACAACTCTTGCCTTAACCTTGTTACGTTTTTCAACGGCCTTGTTCTTGCCACCGAAATATTTTAATTCACCTGTGTCAACCACTGCTTGGTCACCACCACGGCCTAATGCAACATCCAAACAAGATCTGGATTTCTCGTGAATTTCATAAGGATTATCTCCAATAATTGATGCTCCAATACTCAAAGTAACAGGAACATTATTAGTGTTTTGAATTTCCTTAATCATATCTAACACAGAGAATTTTTGTTGCATAATATTTTCAAGCTCGTGCTTTTCGACAATCATTGAGAACTTATCCGATTCGTATTTTCTGATATACGCATTGTGTTCTCTCGCAAAATCTTGCAAAATATTTTCAACATCTGAGAACACTCTTGTTCTTTCTTCTTCCTTAATGCTGTTACGTGCTTCGTCGTAATTATCTATGAAAATATCGACAAGTCCCAGTCTTTTTTCATCCAAAAGCGTCACAACATCCATGAAAGCAGTGTTGTCGATTCCATAAAGCAAAGTCAAATCCTTGTCTTCACTATCTTTTATAGTAACAGGATAAAATCTGTAATATTTACCATCAACTTGAGTTTCATAATAATCCAAGTTATCTTCATCGTCTTTTACAGTCTTCAAATCCAGAATTTTTTCGACTTCATTGTTGAAAATCTCAATCTCATCATCAGCCAAATTCTTAAAATAAGTGTTAAACCAACTAATTTTATTCTTATCATTGAGAATCAAAAGTGGAAAAGGAACCTTGAATACAGCATTTTTTGTAATATCTGTAAACTCATTATTAAGATTAATAATCTTCTCCTCAACCTTTTTATTCTTATTATTGATGTATGTGTATTGATCCACAATCATAAAAGCCGAAGCAATAAAGGCCAAAGTTCCTATGATATTTTGAAAATAAAACAAAATCGCAGAAAGTATCACCAACAAAACTGCTTGTACAATCAAATGTTTCAGCGAATATTTAAGCTCTTTCATTGTTTTCCTTCTTTCTCAAATCTTTAAAGCTATTCAAAGCCCCTAAGAATGCCAAAATATAAATAAATGGTTGAATTGTAACAGAAACCAGCACAGTCAACACCTTAAAAGGAGTCGATAATGATTTCAAATACGAAAACATCAAAGCAATTCCTCCCAATAAGTACGAACTAATTCCGAAAACCGACAAATTATACAACAAATAATTTCCCAAATCCTTATTCACAAAATAAACAATTCCCGAAATCAACACCAAGCCAACAATTGTGATTGTGAATTTCGTATCTATTCTGAAATCGTGAAACTGATGTTCCTTAGATTTTTGTGGAATATACACATTCAACACACTTGTATAAAAAGCGATAAGTCCCAAAATTGCATACACAGCTCTTACAATAAGCTTAGATGATTGTTCAAACATAATTTTAACAGACTTCATCATTTCCTCGTCCATCTTCACAGAACTCAAAACCTTCATGAAATCATTCAACTTTACGTTAATCACATCTGCAATCGACATATCTGCATTTAGTTTCAAAAGCAAATTCGTCAACAAAACAAAAACACAAATTCCAACGAAACTAATCGTTATAGCCTGTGTGTCAGAAAATCCAGAACTTAGCAAATTCAAAATCGAATAAAATACCAAAATTATGTACAATCCGACAGGAATAGCAATCAAAGGAGTCGACACAACCAAACTCAACACAAAAAATATCCCGAAAGATATCAGAGCCAATCTGTTATCTTTTTCCAATCCTAACTTAATAAAATAAGAAGGCAACACAATAAATCCAAATGGAAATAAAAATAAGCTCACAACATAAACCATCAGAGCTTTTAATGAAATTTTCATTAAAGATTTATAATCAATCGTATTAATAATCCCACCTCCGTTATCATATTATTATATCATAAATCTTGAAGAAATTTATGAGCTGCAACTCTCATAAATCACGAAACTATCCTAATCTTAGCAGAAATAGAACATTTCTGACCGCTTTTCAAAGCAAACTTTGAACCAACTGAATCCCTGTTCAAATTAGACACATAATAAGAACAATTTCCGTCCACAAAATCACTTGCAGATTCTAATTTGTATCCAGAAATCTCACTTACAATATTTTGACTTTCCAAATTATTTTTCCAATCAATCACAACTGCTGGATTCATCTTAATTGTGTGGTCGGAATTGTTAATCACATTCACATTAACACTCACACTGTCATTTGTGAATTGATACACAACAAAACTTTCAATCCCCTCACTGACACATCTTAGAACGCACATATCCTCAGATTTGCTCACAACATCGTATTCTTCATCTACGAAAAGCCCATCAGTCGGATAACGAAAAGTCTTGTCCACACCATAATTTGGAATACAGATTTTCAAATCATCAATCGCATCCGCACCATTTATCCTGAAATATTCGATACCAGCACCAACACTGTTGATGCAAATTTCCATATTTTTAATCGCATAAAAAATTCTCATTTAATCACTTCCTTACATATATATACCCAAATGAGATTAGTTTGCAAAGAAAAAAGACTTCCAATTAACGGAAGTCAATTATCACCGATATATTTATAGATTACTTTGTTTATTCAGATATTCAGAGCTACTATTGTATATCCTTATACTGCCATTTTCTACAGACCAAATTTCATCAAATTTATCTATAATTCTAAATGGATGATGTGATATCACTATATTTGTCAATCCATTATCTAATATATCATTTATGATACATTTTCTTGATTGTTCATCCAAGGATGAATCAGGTTCATCATATATCATTAATTGTTTATTTGCTTTTAAACTTCTGAGATATATCAATTTTTGTTTTTCACCATCCGATAAATCATTAGCATTTTTCTTTAAAAAGTCATCTTTTAAATTAAATAGTTTTATGTATGACTCATCAATTTTAAAATGCCCATATAATCCTAAATTATTTTTAACTGTATCATCAAATATCTGATTATCTTTAGATATATATATTATTTCTGACAAATGGTAACTGTCTCCACTAATTATTTCTCCTTCATAGTTATCTATAATTCCAGATATAATCTTAGCTAATGTACTTTTTCCTGATCCATTAGTTCCTAAAAGCAAATAATTTTTACCCCTATCTATCTTTAAATTCACTTTATCTAATATGTTTTTATCTTCGCTAGAAAATGATATATTTTGTAGTTTTATTGGAAATATATCTTTTTTTGTATTTGATTTTGCATTATTACCATTATTCAACAAAGCGTTATAACGCTCTATAATAGGCTTAGATGAATTTATTTCATTTATTGCCGAAATAATATTAGTTAAGGGAAAAGTTACATTCGCCATAAGTTGAGCTACTGCTATCAACATCCCAATACTTATAGTTTTTTCAAAAACTAAATACCCTCCTAGTATATATATAATTAATGTTACAATTAAATTCAAGAATGATATAACTCCATTAGCTATGCCTATCTTACTTTCTAAACGTTTTTTTGATTCCGTAGAATTATCAACTACAAATTTAAAATTAGTCAATATTTTATCCATGATATTAAAAGATTTTATTAAATAAAACAAATCTATATAATTTTTGCTAATAGACATGTATTTTTCATAGTTTTTAATTCTATATTCACTTTCTGTATTTATCCATTTTTTTAAGATCATTGGCGCAATACATAAAACTAGTCCTATTATTAATACAAGGGGTAAAAATAATACATTAAAATAGATTATCGTTATTGTAGAAATTACCAGCAATATTAAGTCACTAATGATTTCTAATCTTATTTTAATGTATGATTCTTCTAATATGTCTAATTGATTTGTTAAAAAACTAAAAAATTCAGATTTATCATCTTCTTTAACCTCTATAGTATCAGTATTGTAAAAATATTTTAATGCGTTAAATCTAATCGTCTTCATATATCCTGATGAAATACTATTTTTTAGCACTATAGATATCAACAATACAAATATTAACAGCACAACTAAAGTAGTTGTTTTAATAATATTATGTTTAAATACATCATAATTTCCTATCGTTATTGAATCTGTAATATTTTTTATTGAGATAGCAAATCCAGAATTTAATAAGGAATAAATAATCTGGAATATAATCAGAATTATTATTTTTCCTTTACCTTTATATAATTTCATAGTTACTTTTCTCTAATTCTATCAAGCACTAATTTATGACCAACATATGATAATACAAGAAATATAACAAATGACAGTGAAAAGTTTGAATTTTTCGAAACTGTTATATATTCTGTTTGTAATGTTTGTGCTTTTAATACTATGTCATTAATTATTGTGCCATCTCGTAATATTATAAAAAGGAATACATAAAATATAAAGTTCATAGAAAAATAGAGTACATTTATCTTAGCCTTATCTTTTTGATTAATGTTATAGCCCTTATTTAGAAAATAACACATTATAACACTAAGTAAAACCGGACTTATCACAATAAGCATAAAACTTATTACTTCTAACTTTTCTTTTAACAGTGATAGAGCAATTATCATTGTAACATTTACAAATAAAGATCCAATCAGATTTTTCCTAATAATCTTTGACATTAAATACCTCCTATCATATTGTTCGCAAAATGTATTAGAATTGGCAATTCAATTTTTTGAGTCCTGTAATATATTAGACCCATAATAATGGCAAAAGGAAATCTATTAGTTAGATTTTCATATACAGGTCGATTTTGATGTGTTATAAATGCAAATATTAGGCTTGAGACTAAAACACAAATAATTTGAGAAAACTTACTTTTTTTTAACTCATTAATAAGCATACCCCTAGCCCATAATTCTTCAGATATTGATACCACTAATGTTTGCAATGCAAAAAATATAATCGAGTAATCCCATTTTCCTAAACTATATATGACAGCGGTTATCAGTATTATTAATAAAGAAAAAATACATATTGTTTTAGAAGTAAAATTTCTAATTCCGATGTTCTTCAAGTTTATTTCTTCTCCTGATTTTACCAAAAATAAGTATGGTAGTATTACAAAAGATAATGGTAATATTAGAAAAGTTTGTACAACGCCATACTTATCTAACTGCAAATCTAAAGCTATAAAAACTAAGCTAATTGCAAACACTAAAATTTGTGGTAAAATACTCAAAAATATAAAACGACTTAAATCAAGTTTTTTAATTTTTTCAAGCATTTATATGTCACTCCTTGTGAATTTTCTACTTCCGATAAATGAAAAAATAATAACCAGACCCCAGTTTATAATCATAAACTTAATAAAATCTAAAAATCTCCCAGAATCTATTAGACTTTCAAGATAGTATATTGGCGAAATGATTTTAACACCAGGAAACTCTTTAAAATATAACAATATTATCCAAACTACAATAAATATCCCTATGGAAACATAAGATTTAAAATACATACTCATACTTTGAACCATGCTTATCACGAAAATATATGATGAATAAATAGCGATAATTGCTAATAACTCGTTAGCCCAATTTGTTCCTATTAGTCTACCATCAGATATATCTAATCTTGAAACAAAAATATAGTAGCAAATTATTGAAAATAGAATGAACAGAATTGTCACTATCGCCCAATAAATAATTTGTTCATATAGTTTTGCATTATAAATCTTCTTTCTATTATTTATTCTTGTTAACATAATTGAAGTACTACCGTTGTCTATCTCTCCTCTCAATATGTTAGAACTATTTATAGCTATAATCAAATAAAACACAAACACCATATAAACGAAAACATACATACTATTTGCAAAAGCTAACCCATTCACTGCTTCATTGCTATTGTAAGTTATAACACTTGAGTTGTTATAAACACCAATAGAATAAAGTAGTGGAATTAAAAACATAAAAAGAAGAATAAAGTTTTCTTTTCTTTTTAACTGTTTAATTAATTCAAATTTTATTATTTTTAGCATCTGTTCTCACCTCTAACATTTTTTCTAACGGATTTATTATTCTTTCTATTTTTGTAATTTCAGTCAATTTAGCTATATATTCAAGTTTTTTATTTAAATTTTGGTTTGATATTTTTACAGTAAAATCATCTAGAATCTCTACATAGTTTTCATCCAAATCAATTGTACTTTTAACCTTAATCAATACTGAACTCTTAATGTCTAAATCCCCATCATATATTTTTTCTCCTCCTCTTATTACTATAAGTCTATTGCAAAGTGATTTAACTTCATCTAAATTATGGTCTGAAAAAATAACAGCTAAATTTTTGTTTTTAACCATTTTTTTTATGTATTCCTTAACCATTGATCTTCCATTAATATCAAGTCCAACAAATGGCTCATCTAAAAGCATTATAGATTTTGTATTCAAAATCGCTTGTGCAAAACCAAGTCTTTGTTTCATTCCGAAGGAAAATTCCTTTATCTTTTTCCCTTCTACATTATTAAGACCAACTACATTCAAAACATTTCTTATCTTTTCGTCTATTTCATTTTTATCTTTCTCTTCGCCTAGAAATAATATTGAACTTAAATTCTCATAAGTATTCATATAATCATAGAATCCTGGATTAACTGAAATTCCAAAATTTTTTCTATATGAAGAGTCTATTTCCATCTTATTCTCTTTATAAAAGAGTTCTCCAGAATCTGGTAGTGTATTTCCTGATATCATATTTAATAAAGTAGTCTTACCCGCTCCATTAACTCCAATTAGACCAACAATATCTCCACTATTTAATTCCATTGAAAAATTAAATAAACCTTTTTTATCCCCATAATTTTTAGTAAGAGAATCTATCTTTAATAAACACATTCCTAACCCCTCTAGTTAAATTATATTTTCGAATATATTTTTAAAATATCTATAATTTAATGCACAATATGCGTCTTTTTCTTGCAAACTATCATACTTAAGAAAACTTCTTCCTCTACATCCACCACCACACAGATATTTGTACTCACACTCTTTACATTTATTGATTTCGCTAACTTCAATTCCTAAGAACATATTGTTTGGACTTTTTAATAATTCTTTAATATCTTCTGTCTCTAAAGCATTTCCCAATTTGAATCTGCTATAATGCAACATATGACATGGATAAATATCTCCTTTTGAATCTATGCTTATAAGTTTCTTACCAGCTTCACAGCTTTTTCTACAGTTAATGCCAAAAGACCCTATTGGTGTATCCGATATTTTAGTATTTACATTTAAATCCATAAGTATCTTTTCTATTTTTATTAAATCATCATCCTCTAGAATATAATCTTTATACACTTCATCTCCAAATTCATTTGTAAAAATACTGAAAGAATAACTTACTCCTAATCCTTCTGCAAGTTCATTGTATTTCCCCATGTCTTTATAGTTTTTCTTATGTAAAGTTACTATCAAATTAATATTTGGTGTTAATTCTTTTATTCTCTTTATATTTGAGAGAACTAAAGGCATTATCCCCTTATCTCTAATATATTGAACTTGTTCATTATATCCATCAATAGAAATATTAAACTCATCTATATAGTCTATCGCTGAAGCATACCTATCAATATCTAAAGTTCCATTTGTTATGGTACACAGTTTCTCTATTCTTAGTTCTTCTTTTATATATCTACAAATCTTGCCCATGTCATCCCTTAAAAATGGTTCTCCCCCAGATATTACAATCCCTTTAACCCCTGATTCCTTTAATTTTTTTAGAATATTGCAGATTTCTTCATAGGACAACTCCTTCTTGTTATTCCTATTTTCGACATAAGAATAACATCCGATACAATGTAGATTGCATCTATCATTAACATGTAAGTAAGCAGAGTCCACTCGAAAATAGTCCTCATCATAATAACCTAATTCTATTAATGCTCTTTCTAATTCTAATGCTTTATCTTTATTATATGGAGAACCTTTTTCTAAGTAATTTAGTGCATCCTCTTCAAGCCCTATAACCGCACCATTATTGAAGTTACCAATAATATTAATTCCATTAACATTAAATATTTTTATATTTTTATTCATATTTCCCCCCATAAATAAATTAAACTGGTTGCTACAAATAATAAATCGAACTCAATAATCACGAATTAACTATAAAGTTAGAAATCACTCTATGATCTCTACGTCTCAAATCATAAATGAAGATTAACCTTGTACCTTAATATTTAATACCTGATAATCGAAACGATTTATTATCTATATAGCAACCATTAAGTAATTTTTTGCAATTATTATTCAATGTTAAATAATTGCTTAGTTATAATGTTTACCAATTCTTTCCATAGCTTATACATACACCAAAAGGACCAACGCTAATACAACCTGGTGCTAAAGCTTTTTTGCTTCTAAATAGCATTTAATTCACCTCCTTGTCTTTTATATTTACATAATATCAGGTAATTATTTCTCTTATATAACAACAACCTTACATAAAATTAAATCTGCTTTACTCTAACATAAATATCTTAAATAAAAATATAGAGCTAGCAACCTGATAAGCCCCTCCTTTATTGAATCCTCAGTAAGGAAGAGACATATCCTAGATGGTTACTAGCTCTCGTCTTTAAGCGTTTTATTTAATTATAATTATACGATGTTAGCTCAATTGTAAAGTATTTAGTATAACTTTTTGAATTCTGTTGAGTTAAGTATATTCTTCCATGATGTAAATCGACAATCTTCTTTGTAATAGCTAACCCTAAGCCTTTGTTTTTATTCGCACTGTTTCTAGAACTATCATCGGTTACAAATGGATCAAATATACTTTGAGCTATGTTTTCGTTTATTTTATATCCTGTATCTCCAATTATCACTAATATTTTATTACTACAACACTTTATTTCAAAGTATGCTTTTATACCCTCAGAATTATGATCCACTAAATTCTGCATTAGATTTTTTATAGCTCTATTAAATATATTCTTATCAATTTCTACAAATAATTGTTCTTCTGGGATTTCTATTTCTATCTCTATATTATGTTGTTCAAAAACGGGTAGAAAATCTATAATTAATTGTCTCATATATTCACAAACATCTATGATTTCAAGATTTAATTTATACTTATAGTCTTCATACTCAATTATTTCTGACATCTGATTTAATAATGAATCAATAATAATTGCATTTTTATTTATAGCTGTTAAGTATTTATTTAAGTCATTTTCTGATATTTTCTTGCTAATAAGCGCTTCGGAAAACCCCTTGATCACTGTTATAGGAGTTTTTAAATCATGCCTTATGTCTATAAATAATTGCATTCTTCTAGCTTTATTTTCTATCCTTTCATTTTTCAGTTCTCTTAAAGATTCAACCGTTGAATTAAATGTATCTCTAATATAAGAAAATTCAATGATTTTTATTCTATTTTTCGAATCTTCAATAAAAGAATATTTCTCTTCTTTTAGTTTTGAAAATCCACATTCTAATTCTTCTAATGGTTTATGCAATCTATCGAATAGTAATCTTGAAAACAAAAATAATACAATAAAAGTTCCTAATATAAAAATCAAAATTCTTATTACAAAAAATAAAATAAAAAGATTAAGATTTTGTTTTTGAGGGGTAAGTAAAATTTGATTCTTAATATATTTAGAAGGTACTACCACAACTCCGTATTTATTATCGGCTAGACTTTTAACAGATCCAAAATACTTTTTCCCATTGTATTCATAAATACCTTTGTTTAAGTTTATAATATCTTTAAAATTATAATTATTTGGAGTTGCATCATTAGAGGTATAATCTAAACTTAAGTCTTCGTTAATAATAAAAATCCATCCATCTATACCTATTATTCTATTAAGATTCTCTTTGTCTACTCTATTATTATCAAAAATATAGTCTGCTGAATATTGATTTGCTACTTTTGAAAACATATTACTTCCTATTGAATCCAAGGTAATTGAAGAAATAATGTAGTATACATATACAATCGACACTATTATTATTAAGTTTAAAAATAAAAACCTATTAAACTTAATTTCTCTTCTAAACTTAATCATCGAATTTATACCCCAATCCTCGAATTGTTACAATATAGTTTTCTCCATCTGAATTTTTTCCTATTTTTTCTCGAATACGACTTATATAAACTGACACAACATTTTCATCATAATAGTCATTTTCCCAAACTCTTTCCATTATTATATTTTTCGTGAAAACTATATTTTTATTTATCATAAAAAACTCGAGTAATTTAAATTCTTGACCCGTTAAATCTATCTTTTTTCCATTTTTAAAAACTTCACAAGAGTCCCTATTTAATTCTAAATTGTCACAAGTAATTATTTTATTATCTTTTTCTGAAAAACTTAGTCTCCTTAACAAAGCATTAACTCGAGCAAAAAGCTCCATCGGATTAAATGGTTTTACAATATAATCGTCAGCACCTTTATCGAGTCCTAAAATAATTTCAAAATCTAAGTTTTTAGAAGACAATATTATAACTGGAATATTACTTTTTTCTCGTATTTTTTCTAAAACTTCATAACCATCTGCTATCGGTAACATTAAATCTAATACTATGATATCAAATATTTCTTTTGAAAATTCTTTTAATCCTTCCTTACCATCCTTAGCCTCTTTTATATAAAAATTATCTGGTTTATACAATTTAATTAAATCAATTATTTCTTCGTTATCTTCAACAATAAGTAATTTTATATTATTTTTCATAAACTCTCCTAAGTAATATATTTACTATGACTCATATAGAAACAAAAATACTTAACAAATTGATACAATATCTCCAAAATCAACATTAAATGCTTTGCAAACCTTATACAATGTTTCCATACTTACAAATTCTCCTTTACCCATTTTTGCTATTGTTGCTGGTGCAATATTAGCTATTTCTTGTAAGTCTGTTTTTTTCATATTATTATCTATAAGTATTTTCCATAAACCATTATAATTAACTCTCATAAATACTCCTCTATGTTCATATATCTATATATATTCTTCATTGATTATAACATATTATTCAGATTTTTTGAAATCTCATATTGACTCATACTCCATCAAAATTCTGCAATCATATAATTTGATAATTATAATTTATCTCCCTTTTGAAAAAACTTACACAATAAAAAATGCCCCGTCTATGACGAAGCATTCTATATTATCTTAAAGCTCTTCTGAAACCAGCAGCACGAGCTTCTTTTTCTGTTCTAAAATATCTTATATGACTTGGTTTAATCTTGTTGTAGTCTCTTTGTCCAGGAAGATGATAAATCATCGAATTCATATTTCCTTTAATTCTTCCTTCTCCAACAGGACCATATCCATCTTGGTAGATGTAGTTAGGTTTGGTTGGTTTGGAAGCTTCTTTTTTGGCTTGTTCTTGCTTTTTAAGTTCTAATTCCCTTTGCTTTCTAGCTTGTTCTTCCCTAGCTTTTCTTTCATTTTCAAGTCTTTTCATCTCATTTACTTCTTCAGCAGTAGGATTAGAAAATATATTGCTAGCTACAGACTTTTCTCCACCAATAATAGTTACAGAATTCATATTTTCTAGATAACTCTTAGTTAATTGTGTCAAATTTTCATTGTCAGTCAAAATAATAGGCGCCTTGTAATTTTTCGCAACGCTTACCGCAGACAAACTATCTGCAAAAACTTTTGAATTTGCCAATATAGCATTTTCATTATTTTCAAATGAACGTCTTGCTATAGCCAATGCTGTTTGATATCTGTCATTTCCTGCTATTCTTTCCCCAGTAAAACCGTTCAACGGAAGTTGGTTAACTCCACCAATTGCGATTTCTTGTAAATCGGATTTCGGATAAGAATTACCATCACTAAGAACCATCAACGCCTTGTGATCTGCCATGAAACTAGTAGCGCTAAGAGCGTCAGGGAAGTTTTTGCCGCTTGCTATCAATAAGTATTCTGCATCGACAAACTCTTTGGTTTTTTCCATAACCTTCACTGAAGTTTCGTATCTATCGTTTCCCTTAAGTCTTTCAATGTTAATATCATTTACAACAGATTTTACGGATTCTTCAATATTTGAACTCAACGCCGTTTCTCCGCCAACAATGTAGATATTTTTTGGTTTTAGCTTAGCAATTTCATCGCTAGTTCTACTGTCCAATTGATCTTTTGACAAAATAAGTGGCGCATTTAACGCCGCAGCAAGTTGACCAGCTGATAAAGCATCAGCAAAGTTAAACCCACTAGCAAGTACAACATTGTCCGATTCACTGAACATTTCTTTTGAGATTTCAATAGAAGTTGCAATCCTATCTTCTCCTGCAATTCTCGACACATTTTCAACATTCGCGCTAGACACACCAGCTGGAATCATAAAAGAAATAACCAATGCGGCTAGTGTAAGTTTTTTCAAATTTTTAATAAACATTTTCTCCTCCATTAATTTAATATACTACTATGATACCATAATAACTAATAAATTTATAAAAAATTTTATTATCAAATACTACCTAATTAGCATATTTCCCACGAACATAACTATTGGAAATGCTAATACTAACAAAAAATTCAAAATAGCCCTCACTACACTTTTTTCAATCAAAGAAAAAACAATTCCAATTATTCCTAAAATCGGGCAAATATATACCGTCACTAATCCAATAGGTCTCAGATTCCCTAAGAAATCGAACTGAAAATCCTTCAATATAAAACTAACCACAAGACACACCACGCCAATGATAAGTGTCCACAAGCTTTTGTTCTTCGTTTTGTTCATAAACTCCCTCCTATATTTAATATCATTATATCCTATTTGAGAATTATTTGATATATTATTTCATCAAAAAAGAGTGTAGAACAATCTACACCCTTGTGTGTTTGAATTATATTTTTATGAAATTATTTCAACGCTTATGGCAACTCCGTTTTCCACAGTAATTACCAAACCAAGTCCAGTGTTCTTGCATAACTTATAGTAATTCAAAAACTCTGCTCTGTTAAAATAACTTGGCCTTGCAAGTCCACTCACTGCTCTGAACACTGTTTTGTCTGTGATCTTGAAAGTATGATTTTTGCTGTGACCGATGTTTTTCCCAGAAGAAGGAGAATTAGGATCATTATTATATGAAACATATCCAGAAACCACCAAGTAATCTCCATTTATACCTACATTGTATGCTTGACTAGACTCCTTAGCTTGTGATGATGATAGCTTTGAACTTATTAAACTTGAATAATATTGACCAGTTTTTGTGTGCAAATTCTTATCTTCTTTTTTAACAACAGGTTTTTTTCTAGTCATTATATCCTTAACAACAGTCTTTTCTCCACCAACTATAAACACATTCTTGCCATTCAAATACTTCTTAGCATTTTCTGTCAAGTTATCTGATTGTGTAAGTATGATTGGCGCGCTGTGTTTTTTAGTTAAGCTTACTGCTGACAAGCTGTCTGCGGATACTTGTCCACTTGCAAGGATTGCGTTGTTGTTCTTGTCAAATGAAAGCTTTGCGATTTCTAGTGCTGTTTCGTATCTGTCTTTTCCGGAAACTCTTCTTCCTGTGAAGCCTTTTAGTGGTAGTTGGTTAACTCCACCGATTGCGATTTCTTGTAGATTTGATTGTGGATAAGTTACTCCATCACTTAAAACCATTACTGATTTGTGATTGACAAAGAAAGATGTCGCTGCTAGTGCATCTGGGAAGTTCTTTCCACTTGCTATCAACAAATATTCTGGGTTGATGATTTCTTTTGTTTTTTCCATTACTTTTTGGGATGTAGAGTATCTGTCTTGTCCTTCGAGTCTTGTTACATTTATGTTTGATGATTGTAAGTTTTTGTCAACTCCAGTTTTGCTGATCGCATTGTCTCCACCTACTACGTAGACTTTTTTTGCTTTCAAACGTTCGATTTCGTTTTTTGTTTGTGAGTCAAGTTTATTTTGTGATGATAATAAAAGTGGTGCGTTAAGTGCTGATGCAAGTTGACCTGCTGATAATGCATCTGCGAAGTTGAATCCACTTGCAAGTACGACATTTTCTGATGTAGTATATGCTGATTTGGATATTTCTACAGATGTTGTGATTCTATCCTTGCCTGAAATTCTTGTAACTTGTTGTGATTTTTCTTGTTGTTGTGTATTTTGTTTGTCAGCATTGACAACTCCAATTGGTAGTACCATGGAAAGCGCAAGCGTAGATGCCAAGACTTTTTTCAATAATTTCGTGTTCATTTTTACCTCAAATTAGTTGTTCTTGTATGCTTCTAATACTTTTTTGTAGCCTTCTTCTTCCAATGCTTCTTCAACATATTTTCTGATTTCTATTGTTGGATATACATTTCTTTTGATAGATTTCATTTTCTTCAACACATCTTCAACGATAATGTTCACATCAGAAGTATTCATCTTTGCTTCTGCAGAATCGGATGTTTGGGCTATTGAATGGAAGATTTTTTCCTTATCAAAGCTTTCAACGCTGCCAAGTTTTTTAAGCACCCATTCTCCTTCTTCTCCGAACATTTCATCAAGTACATTGATTTTTGCATCTTCAATCATATTTGCAACTTTATTTGGGTCTATATCGTTATCCTTAAAATAGTCAAATAATATTTTTGTTAAATCGTTCATAAAATCCTCCTTTAAAAAATGAGAGCATCCATTAAAAACGGATGCTCAGCTTGTCAAATTAATCTAGTTAAATATTATTCTATAATTTTAGAAACAACGCCTGCTCCTACTGTTCTTCCGCCTTCTCTGATGGCAAATCTTAATCCTTCTTCGATTGCGATTGGAGTGATTAATTCGATTATGAATTTTGCGTTATCTCCTGGCATTACCATTTCTACGCCTTCTTCTAATGC